>JAKIUH010000051.1 GCA_021647685.1 Bacteroidales bacterium | reverse complement strand
ATTTAACACCTGATTATCTAAAGTTTCTGTAATATCGGTATATGAATTTGAGTTCATCAGCATTGCATAATATCCTCCTCCTTGAACATAAGGCTGCCATTTTTGTGCTTTAAAATAATAACCTGCGATTAGAGGAATTTCAAAAAACCGCATGCTTTGTTGGTATTCCAATAAATAGTTTAAATTGGTTGAGCCTGTCCAAGAATATTCGGTACTGTAACGATAGGAGTATTCATTAATCGAAGGCTGAATGCTGATTTTAATATCACGTGTAATACTATAGCGTAGAATAAAGCCCATTTGATAACCAAAGTTTTGATAAAAAGGATTATAATCTTTCTCCGAAGTACTGCCGCTAAAAATAGAATTTCCCGAGGTAGGAATAACCAATGAAAAATTCACCCCCCCTTTAATTCCCATAGTAAAATTTTCAAAACTAAAACCTTTTGCCTTAGTTTTTTGTATTTCTAGAACATTCTTTAATAATTCACTAACCGGCTTTTCATAAACATCTTGTGCAAAGATGCCAAAAGAATTAATGATGAAGAACAGCAAAAACAGCTTTTTGTGCATAATTATTTATTTTAAAGGTAATAAAAGCTAAACGTATATTAATCTCTTTTATTTTTTGAAATCATTTATTATTAAGAAATTGAGCATAAATATACGCATTTTTTTAATTTAGCGTTTTAATATTTCAATATACCTGTTAATTTTATGTCTTCTTGGAAACTATTTAATGATTATTAAATTGAAAAAGTATGAACAAAAGAGCTATAACACTTTTATTGTCGTCTTTATTTTTTTATTTTTTCATCAACGCACAAAACTCAAATACACCGGCAGATACAAGTAAAGTAAACTGGAAAAGTTTTGAAGAAGTACAAAAATTGTTTGCCGAAAAGCAAAAACCGGTTTATATATTTTTATACGATAATAAAGATTCATCACAACTAATGTTAAATCAAACCTTTGGTTTGGATGAAGTGGCTAACTATATAAATGTATTATTTTATCCTATAAAATTAAATATTTATTCAAAAGATACCATCCGGTTTTTTGACGGTCAATATTATACAAATCAGGGAAAAAATATTCATGATTTAGCTTTTAAATTAGCCGGCGATACAATACCTTATACACCTACATCAGTTGTATTTTCACGAGAGGCAGTAGGTGCGGTATATAAATATTATAAAAATAGAGACAGTATCTTTCCTATACTGATTTATTATGCCGAAGATGCAAATAAAGCACTTCCCTACCCTGATTTTGAAAAATACTATTTTAAAACCTACCCTCCGGGACGAAAACAAATTATGAGCAGGGTTTTAGTAAAATGGAAACCTATTGAAGAAGCTTTTGAAACGGCAAAAAAAACACATAAAAAGATATTTGTTAATTTGTACAACAATTACAACATAAGCTGTACCATGATGCGACTAAAAACTTATAATAATCCGGTAATAGCAAAATATTTGAACGAGAAATTCATTCCTGTAAATATTGATGTTAAAATGAAAGATACCGTTCAATTATTCGGTCAAACTTTTATTAATGAAAACCAGTCTCATGGTTATCATCAATTGGCAATTAGCTTTTTAAACGGGAAAATGGTCTTTCCCGCATTTTTGGTATTTGATGAAAACGGAAAGTTTATGGATAAAAAACAAGAATACATGACACCGGAAACATTTGAGCCGCTCATTCATTTTGTAGGAGATGATGCCTATAAAACACAAAAATGGACTGATTATTTAAAAAACTTTAAAGGAAGTTTTGAAGAGGAAGAAAAGACAGAAACAAAAAAATAATTTTTATCTAATGAAAAAAATATTCATTGCTGCCATAATTACAATATTTTCAATTTTACTCATCTATTTTATTTGGGCTAATGCGGATAGAAAAACAGAGATGCCTGAAACTCATGTAGGCATGTTGGTTGTTAATCAACACAGAGACAGTTTAATTAACGGCAATTTTTTAGCAATTCAGCCTTTAATGGAACCAAACGATTATCAAAATGCAAATGCTTTTTCCGGCAAGTTAGAATACTATTTTCTCGAAGCAAAATCAAGACATTGGTTGCATAATAACACAATTGTGGTTTTGCCAGAATATATAGTCACTTGGCTAGTTGCAGCAGGAGAAAAAAACAATGTTTACAAAAGTAAACAGGTTGAGAAAGCAATGGAAATCATAGTAAAAAGCAGTTTCTTTTCATTTATAAACGCCTATTTATCAGCTACGGCAAAAGACAAAGTTAAAGATGCAGTATTTAGAATGAAAGCCGGAAAAATGGCTAAAATCTATGGAAATACTCTAAAGAAATTAGCAAAAAAATATCAATTAACCATTGTTGGCGGGTCAATAGTTTTGCCTAATCCCAAAGTAGAAAATAACGAAATTATTCCGCAAAAAGGCGATTTATATAATGTATCTTTTTTGTTTCATCCCGATGGCAGTATCGACCCGAAAATCACCCGAAAAATATTTCCTACAAAAGAAGAGCAAGATTTTCTTTCCGAAGGAAAGATTGCTGATTTACCGGTTTATGAAACACCTGCAGGAAAACTTGGAATTATTATTTGCGCAGACAGTTGGTACACCCCCATATACGAATATTACCAAAATAAAGGGTGTGAACTGATTGCTGTTCCCTCTTTCATGACACCCGAAGGGCTAATGCGCTCTAAATGGAAAGGATACAGTGGTTATCCTAATCCGGCAGATGTGGATTTAAAAGCTATTGACAGTATTACCGACCGGCAAGCATGGGAAAAATATGCGATGGCAGGTAAATTCCGCAATTATAATTTTCGTGCTGGAGTAAACGTATTTATGCGTGGTAAACTTTGGGATATTACAACCGATGGCTTGGGTTATTCATTTGTTGAAAAAAGCCTGTACAAAGATCAGATGTTAAATACCTCGATATTAACAAATGTTCAGTTTTAAACAGCAATTTATATAAAATTAAGGTGCAAAATATTTTACTGTGATAAGTATATTGTTTAAATATTTTGCACCTAAATAAGGCTTGCTGAAAAACGCTAAATATATTATTAATCAATATATTATGTTTGTTTTATTGTATTCAAATGCAAGATTTTCAAATACAATATCCGAAAAAGCATGAATTTATTATATACAAATCATAATGTTTTTTGCTGCTCAGCTGCACACCTCTTTTGTATTTTATTCATTTTGAAGCTTTTATATACATCTACACTTCACAAAACCCAAAATAGATGCACATCTGAGCTTTTCAGCAAGCCCTAAATAAATTTTAATAAACTAATGTTCCAAAACTTTTGGGTCAAACTCGTAATCCTTAAATTTCACCTTAAACAATAAAGAGTAAATTACGGGAACGTACAACAAAATAATTACTGTTCCAAATAATAATCCAAAGATAATAGCCAAAGATAAAGGCTCCCAAAGTAAACCACCGCCAAACAACAAAGGAAGCATTCCTAATGATGTTGTAAGTGTTGTGAGAATTACCGGACGAAATTTATGATTTGCAGCTTTCAGTACCGATTCTTGTGGTGAGATATCTTTATCTTCTTCTTTTTCAACATCAATTCGGTCAATCAGGATAATGGAATTGTTAATAACCACCCCTGCCAATGAAATTACTCCTAAAATACCAAAAAAACTAACAAAGGAATGCCCAATATACCAGCCAAATACCACTCCGATAATCCCAATCGGGATAGTGGAATAAACAATTACCGATTTTCGTATCGAGTTAAATTGCAATACCAATAAAAGTAAAATTAATCCAAACGAAAGAGGCAACCAAACAACTATAGCGCCAAGGTTATCTGCCGTATCTTCATCTTCACCTCCAAACTCATATTTATATCCATCGGGCCAGCCGTTTTTTTGTTCCTCGAGCCATGGTGTCACTGCTTCAAAAATATCTTTAGCCGTATATCCGGGCTGTAAATAAGCTCCTGCAGTCATTGTTCGCCTAAAATCTTTACGTATAATTTTAGCAAATTGCCAATCAACTACAACATCAGCTACTTGTGAAAGAGTTACATTTTGCCTTGTCATAGGCGAAAATATATTATAATTCTCTATAGTTTTTATATCGTATTCATCGCTGTTCTTAACTTTAATATATATAGGAATGCTTTTATCGGCTTCGCGGAAATTATCTACTTTAAAGCCTGATAAACCAGCACTTAAAGCAATAGCAATATCTTTATTAGTTAATCCTACTGCTTGTGCTTTGTCTTCATTTATTTTTATAATTAATCTTTTTATTTTCGGTCCCCAATCATCGGTAATATTTTTAGTACCGGGTGTGTTAACCAATTGTTCTTTTAATTTTTTAGTAATAACAGCCAGTTTATCAGGGTTATTACCAGACACTCGAATTTCAACCGGTGTTCCTGATGCTCCGGCACCAGTCAAACGATTTACGCGAATATCTGCATCAGGAAAATTATTAAAGCAATAATTATCCAATTTTGCAATTACATAATCATTATCTACATCTCCTGTTGTATTCAATAGCATATGTGTATAGCTCGAATTAGCTTCGTTTTTAAAATACCCCAAATCATAGGGTTCAGGACCTTCACCAATAAATGATGAAAAATCCAATACACCCGGTTTGTCATCATCTTGCTTCACTACTAGTGAATCTAAAATATATCTTTCAATTTGAGCAACTGCTTTCTCGGTAATTTCAATTTGTGTTCCTGATGGAAATTTCACATCAACTGTCACTAAGTTTCTGTCACTATCCGGTACTAACTTAAATGGTAAAAAAGGCATTGCAGCAATTGCCAGCACAAACAAAATCAATATTAGCATTAAAAAAGGAACTTGTTTGTTCAGTACTTTAAGCAAAATTTTATTATACCATAAATTTATTTTTTCCATGCGTTCGTCCACCTTACTTTTTTTCTGTTCTTTTTGATTTTGTTTTACTTTTACAATAAGCAAAGCAAGTAAAGGGATAAAAGTAAACGTTAAAAACCATGAACTCAAAAGTGAAATGGTTACCACTGAAAACAAAGGCGAAGCCATTTCACCCATTGGGGTTTCGGCAAGTGCAAATGATAAAAAGGCTGATGAAGTGGTCAAAGTAGAAATCAGCAAAGGAATAATTAAGATTTTGCATGAATCTACGCTTGCTTGGAATACACTTTGCCCATTTTGAACACGAACCAATATGGACTCAGCCATTACAATCCCATTATCAACAAATAAGCCCAAAGAGATAATTAATGCAGCTAAAGATACTTTGTTTAAACCCAGATCAAATAGGGTTAAAAAGAAAAATGTAGAAACTATAACCATCGGTATTAATGTTGCCACCAATGAACCTGTTCTAAAACCAAGAAAAAACAACATTACCACTAATACAATCACCACAGATTGTAAAAGACTAATTAAAAAATTATTTACCTGTTTATTCACAATCTGGTCTTGCGAAGCAATCCTAACCAGCTCTACACCAATAGGTAATGTTGCATTTATTTCAGGGATTAGTTTTTGTACATCGTCACCCAAACGAACAATATTTGCTCCTTTTTTTAAAGATATAAACAATGCAATAGCCGGCTTTCCGTTAACTTTTACGATTTTTTCTTTTGGGCTGATATAATCTCTGTGTATTTTAGTAATATCTCCAAGAAATACAGTAGAACCGGTACCTGTAGGAATTAGAGTATGTTTTAAATCCTCAATATTTTCATAACTGCCGGTAGGTTCTAAAATAATCCGCTTATTTCCCACATTAACTTCTCCACCGGGATAAAGAATATTTGTACTTGAAATAATACCTTTAAGTTTCATTGCATTCAATCCATAACGTGAAAGCTGCTGGTCATCAAACTCGATAATAATTCTTTCTTCTTGAACACCACCATATTTAACTTTAGCTGCATCAGGCAAAAGCAATAATTTATCCCGTATTTCATCAGCATAATTTTCCAATTTGTTATAAGGTACTCCATCGCTGGTTACACCAAAAATAATTCCAAATACGGTTCCAACATCTTTGTCTTTGACAATTGGTCCCATAATATTTTGCGGAAGTTGTGGACGTACTTCGTTAACTTTATCTTTTAGTTCATCCCAAACCGGCTGTAAATCTTCTTTATTAACATAATCTTTTAGATATACGACAATTACAGACAAACCCGTTCTTGATTCACTTTCAATGGTTTTTACTTCTACCATTTCACGAATAGCTTCTTCAAGTTTATCTGTCACCAAAGATTCAACCTTTTGTGGATTAGCACCGGGAAAACGTGTTATTACACTGGCTACTCTAATGGTGTAAGGAGGCATACTATCACGCGATAAATCAAAATAATTACTGATACCTACAACACTTACTATCAAAAGTGCAATAATCGTTATTCTGCTATTATTTAATGTTAATTTTGTTAAATTCATTTATTGTATATTTTTAAGAATCCTATTTTTCTTCAAGTAATTTTACCTTTCTGCCATCGTACATAAAGCTCAATCCTGCAGTAATAATAATATCATCAGTATTTAATCCTTCCTTTATTTCATAGCCTGTTGCTGTAAGTTCACCTAAAATCACATTACGCCTTTTAGCAATGTAAATGCCTTTTTCATCACTATTTATAATAGTATAAACAAAATCACCTCCCTCATCATGAGCTACTGCATCTGCCGGAACTATAATAAATTGATTTGTATTTTTCCCTTCGTCAAAAGTCATTTCAATGGTACAAGCCATTCCCGGGAGTATTTTATCAGATTTATCTAACAACTTAATAATAACAGTATAAGTTGATGTTCTGCCAGTACTTCGGCTTATTTCAGATATTTCTCCTTTAAACGTTTTATCTGCTATGCTTGAAAACACAAGAGATACATTTTTACCGATATTTATAAGACGGATTACATTCTCAGGTACTTGTGTTCTAATTTCTATAGCATCATTTGATGAAAATATCAGTACCGGCATTCCGGCACCAATCATTTCATTCTCTTTTGCCATAATTTTAGAAATAGAACCATCAAAAGGTGCTAATAGTTTTGTGTAGTTCAACTGATTACGCGCTGCATTTAGTTGTGACTGTGCAGTATTTACCATAGCTTTTGCTGATTCAAACTGTGCTTTTGCTTTTTCAAAATCACTTAACGATGCATTATTACTTGCATAAAGTTTTTCCACACGCAAATAGGCTGATTTAGCACTTGTTAATTGTACATCGGCATTTTTTTTGGCAGCCATTGCTTTATCATAATTAATTTTATAATCAATACTGTTCAAATGTGCCAATACAGCACCTTTTTTAACATGTTCACCCAATTTAAAATGAATTTTCTCAAGTATTCCTCCTACTTTAAAGCTCAAGCGAGCTTCATTTTCAGCTTGTGAAATACCAGCAAAGCTACGCTTACCAGCAATATTTGTTTCCGAAATTTTCTGATAAAAGACCGGACGTACAGTTTCTTTCTTTTCAGTGTTGTCACTACAAGAAATAAATAACAGTGAAAATAACAGTCCTAAATAAATTAATTTCATAATTTGTATGTTTTTTTGTTTTTTAATCATATTAGGTATATATGTAAAAGTTTTAGTTACCTTATTATTATCATATTTATAAATACTAATATACCAATACACTAATTATCTAATTATTTTTTTAATATAAATTCTCGCAAATTTGCACTATAATTCTGTTGTTCTTCATTTGAAGAAAGAAAAACAAACTTTCCTTGCAAACGTTGTACTTGAATATAATCTATCACATATTGATAATAGGCAATATTTGCCATATTTTTAGTTTTTATCATTACATTTTGAGCATCAATTAACTGAATTAAATTAACAGCCCCCTGAAAATAAGCATCTTGTACCATTTTAAAGTTACTTTCGGCAGCTTGTGCAGCATTTTTTGACAATTCCAGCTCAAGGAAGGATGTTCTTAAACGCTGAACACTTGAACGGATACCAGCCTCCAATTGGTTCATTACATCCTCTTTCTGATAATTTATTTTATCCATTTCAAGCATAGATTTTTTGGTCTCAGCTGATGATTTTCCACCTTGAAAAATTGGAATTTTGAGACTAATACCCGCATTAAAAGTCATATCATCAGGGGGTTGAGGAACAGGCATGTTAGGGGGAGGAATAATTCCGTCACGTACAAATGCCTGATCAGCACCAGCAACAAGAGCAATTTCCGGCATATACCACTGTTTTTTATACAGGGCGGTTTTGCGTTGAATAATTTTTGCCATGCTTGCTAATTGTTGAAGTTCCGGCGAATTTTTCTTCATTTCATTAATAACAAAACTAGCATACCTTTCAGTGAGTAACGGATTTTTAAATATGACATCTAAAATTTCCTGTTCCAAGATTATTGCTTTGTCTATAGAATTTGAATCAGGAATATTGAAACTCATATCAATTGGGCTGTTAAGTTGCTTATTTAGTTCATACATATTATTACGAAAAGCCGTATAAGCATCATTAAATTTCATTTTGTTTAAATTCAGTTCCGTGATCCAACGGTTAATATCTGAAACACCTGCTTGTCCAGCTTCCTCTTTAGCTTTAGCCATTTGCAAATTTTGTATCGTTGCATTTATATTTTCATTTTGTATAAGCAAATTACTTTTTGAAAACAAGAGAGCAATATATGCACCCGAAACATGTGTTACAACATCTAATGTTGCTTGCTCATCAAAGTATTTCTTGTTTTCAGCCATTAACTTATTTATAGTTATGTTAGCAAAAGCTGATTCTGAAAAAATTACTTGCTTTAAAGACGCAGAGCCGGTCAGCGTAAATGAGCCTTTTTGTCCCATAGAAGCTTCTACCAAATTATCGCTCAACCAAACAGTACTTCCGCCTATACTAATTTGAGGCATAATATTGGACTTTGCAATACGTACATCTTGTTCTGAAATTAATACATCTTGCTCTGAGATTTTGCTTTGCAGATTATTTTGCAAAGCTTCGGCTATAGCCATACGCAAATTAACTTCTCTTCCTGTTGGAAAATTAGTGGCATTTAACAATATAGCTTCATTAATCACATTCCACTCGGGAAATTTTCCTGTCTCGCGTAAACTTGACATATTTATTATCGGTACTCTTTTCGTGTCTTCAATTGACACTGATATTTCAGAAGGATTTACACCCTCAGTAATTTTTAAAACACGTAATGCCAATTGACGTGCCAATTGCTGGAAAGAAAATTGTGGAGTCATGGTAATGCTTGCCCCCAAATTTAAATAATCAACCCCACTTACAGCCAATGTTGGAATACCCATTTTATTAAGTGTATCCAATAAATAAACAACTTCTGTCCGGGGAAATTTTATCAAAGGTAAAATAATTGCTGCATCAGTATTGACAGGAAGTTCAGCAATAGCTCCTTCACTCTTTTTATCTACGGCCACAAAATTAAGATCAGCATCTTTAATATTTTGTTTTAAATAGTCTGTTATTTGCGGAAAATTTTCTTGAAATACTCGCGGAATAAAAACGGCTGCTCTATTAACTTTAAATATTTTTATAAATGTTTGCAAATCCTCTTTTAAGCGAATAATAGATTCGATATAAGTAAAATTCTTGATTCCTGTTTCGTTATGAGACTTTAAAGGCAGTTTCTGTAAATTTTCATCAAGAATATTAGCTGCAATAACAGGCTTTGTAAAATTCTTTAATTTTGATATGTCTGTTGACGAAATATAGCCTAATGTAATAACTATGTCAACACCCGAATCATTCATTAATTTTATATTGTTCTGATGAATTTCAGAAGGATTCCATTCTGCATTCAATTCTATGAACCGTACAGTATATTTTGCTTCTATTAGACCGCTTATTTCAGACTTCAACAATTTACTAAATTTCTGAAATTCCAAAGTATTAGCATCTTTACTAACACCAATAGTTAAAGTGTGCTGTGAAAAAATGGTAGTTGATAAAAGTAGAGAACTAATCAGTAAATACAGTATTTTTTTAAAATTCATTCTTTTAATTTATTTAGTTTAATAATTTATCTATTCAAAAAAAAAGAGCCTAAAATGCCTTTTATATTTTAAGTTATAATATAATTTTATAAACCTCTCAAAACATTTTGGTTAATTTACAAAATTTATATAAATACACAAAATAGTCACCTGAAATAGAACCACTGCACAAAGTTAGTAATTATTAACTAACATACAAATTTATTTCAATAAGTAAAGAAAATAAAGAAAGTAAACTATATAAACAACAATTACATAAAACAATAAAAGATTCTGACATAAAGAAATAATACTCGACAAGAGTTGGAAGATTTATTTGTTTACATAAAAAATTAATGTACATTTGGTAGCCTAAAAAAATAAAACCTATGAACGAAAAATTGAAAAAGAACGAATCAAACATTAAAAAACTAATCAAAGAACTAAATCAACGAGTAGAAAAACTTAAATTAGGAGGTGGAGAAAAAAAAATTGCCAAGCAACATGAAAAAGGAAAACTCACTGCACGTGAACGAATTGAATATTTAATTGACAAAAACAGCCGCACCATAGAAATAGGAATTTTTGCCGGCGAAGGAATGTACAGGGAATACGGCGGTTGTCCGGCGGGCGGTGTAGTTGTGGTTATCGGATATGTTAGTGGCAGGCAATGCGTTATTGTTGCTAATGATGCTACTGTAAAAGCAGGAGCATGGTTTCCGATTAGTACCAAGAAAAATTTGCGTGCTCAGGAAATAGCTATGGAAAACCGTTTACCCATTATCTATTTGGTAGATAGTGCAGGAGTTTTCTTGCCAATGCAGGATTAGATTTTCCCGGATAAAGAAAATTTCGGACGAATATTCCGTAATAATGCTATAATGTCGGCAAAAGGTATTCCGCAAATTGCAGCAATAATGGGAAGCTGTGTTGCGGGAGGAGCCTACTTGCCTATTATGAGCGATGAAGCCATTATTGTAAACAAAACAGGCAGTATTTTTCTTGCCGGTTCCTATTTGGTAAAATCGGCTATTGGTGAAAATGTTGATAACGAAACACTTGGCGGTGCAGAGACCCATACCGAGATATCCGGTGTAGTGGATTATAAAGTAGAAAGTGATTACGAGGCATTGGATAAAATTCGCAGTTTGATATCTAAAATCGGGAAACCGAAAAAAGCCTGTTTTGACCGTATTGAACCGGCTGAGCCGAAAAAAACACCCAAAGAAATTTACGGTATCATTCCCGAGCGGAGAGATACTCCTTATGATATGTATCAAATAATTGAGCGATTGACCGATAATTCTGAATTTGACGAATACAAAGCCAATTACGGTAGAACCATTATTTGTGCTTATGCGCGCATCGAAGGTTGGGCTGTGGGAATTATTGCCAATCAACGGACTATTGTTAAAAACAAAAGCGGGGAAATGCAATTTGGCGGAGTAATTTATTCCGATTCGGCAGATAAAGCGGCTCATTTTATTATGAATTGCAACCAAAAAAAAATACCTTTAGTATTTTTGCACGATGTAACCGGCTTTATGGTAGGCAGCCGCTCCGAACATGGCGGGATTATTAAAGACGGAGCAAAAATGGTTAATGCAATGGCAAATTCCATAGTGCCTAAGTTTTCCATTGTTGTGGGCAATTCATATGGTGCCGGAAATTATGCAATGTGCGGGAAAGCCTATGATCCGCGATTGATTGTTGCTTGGCCTACGGCACAACTTGCAGTGATGAGCGGGGCTAGTGCAGCCAAAACCCTTTTACAAATAAAAGTAAGCAGTTTAAAAGCCAAAGGTGAACAAATCAGTAAAGAAGACGAACAAAAAATGTTGGATGAAATCACACAAAAATACAATGAGCAAACTTCGCCATACTATGCTGCAGCCCGCTTATGGACAGATGCCATAATTGACCCTTTGGAAACCCGCAAATGGATTTCAATGGGAATTGAAGCAGCAAATCATCGACCCATAAAGAAAAAATACAAAACGGGAGTAATCAGAACATGAGTATAACACGCTAAAACTTATAGCCCAAACTTATTGAAGGGGAAATAATGGTGGGATAACTTAAAAAAACATTAATTCCTGTACGAAAAATTATACCTTTTTCTTTTTGAAAACGGTACATTAAAGGAATAAGAGCTCCGCCAAAAATAAAATAAGTTCGATTATTTTTTGTATCGGATTCAAATCCTAAAACAGGTCCAAAGCCGTATTCAAAATGATGTTTTTTTTGTGGAGCTGTTAGCCAATTTATTGTCAGCGGAAAAGTATATCCCTTGTCTTCAAAATTTGGATAAAAACTGATGCGCAGGGATTTTTTCTTTTTTGCACCCAAAGTATATTCATAATTTACTGAAACATAAGAACTAATATAATCAGGTGCTACTAAATAGGCTTCGATATAAATATGATTACGCTTGATATTATCATAATCCAGATAAAAATTTTCCTGTGCACTAAAACGGATAAAAAGGAGAAGAAAGAAAGTTGTTAATAAAATTTTGGTTTTCATAGCTAATTTGGTTCTAAGATTTCATCAAAGTTTAAAAAAAAACCATGCATTTCTTGCATGGTTTTTTTATCTGGTTAAATCAGTCTGCTACACATCAATATTTGCGTAAGTAGCATGCGATTCAATAAACTCTCTACGCGGCGCAACATCATCACCCATTAAAATTGAAAAGGTACGATCGGCTTCTGCTGCATTTTCAATACTCACACGACGAAGTGTACGTTTTTCAGGGTTCATGGTTGTTTCCCATAATTGTTCGGCATTCATCTCACCCAAACCTTTGTATCGTTGAATGGTTACCGATGATTCTTGTCCTTTGCCCAATTCATCTACTGCAGCTAAACGGTCTTCTTCCGACCAGCAATAGCGTTCTTGTTTTCCTTTTTTTACAAGATAAAGCGGTGGGGTTGCAATGTACAAATAACCGTTTTCTATAATTTCTTTCATATAACGGAAAAAGAAGGTCATAATCAATGTTGAAATGTGGCTACCGTCCACATCGGCATCGGTCATGATAATTACTTTATGGTAACGTAATTTTTCCATATTCAAAGCACGACTGTCCTCCTCGGTACCAAAAGTAACCCCAAGAGCAGTAAAAAGGTTTTTAATCTCTTCGTTTTCAAACACCTTATGTTGCATAGCTTTCTCAACATTCAAGATTTTACCACGTAGTGGTAATATGGCTTGAAATTTACGGTCACGTCCTTGTTTGGCAGTACCTCCTGCCGAATCTCCCTCGACCAAATAAATTTCACTTTTCACAGGGTCGCGTTCTTGGCAGTCGGCTAATTTTCCAGGAAGCCCTGCTCCGCCCATTACGGTTTTTCTTTGTACCAATTCACGAGCTTTTCGTGCTGCCTGACGAGCCGTAGCTGCTAAAACCACCTTTTGAACAATTATTGTGGCATCTTTCGGATTTTCTTCCAAATAATTTCGCAACATCTCACTAACAGCCTGGTCAACAACCGAGCTGATTTCCGAATTACCCAATTTAGTTTTTGTTTGTCCTTCAAACTGAGGCTCTTGTACTTTTACCGAAACAATTGCCGTAAGACCTTCGCGAAAATCATCACCGGTTATGTCAATTTTCAATTTTGAGAGCATGCCCGATTCTTCAGCGTATTTCTTTAAAGTACGGGTTAAACCTCTTCTAAATCCGGAAAGATGCGTACCTCCTTCAATAGTGTTGATATTATTAACGTATGAGTGTATATTCTCTCTAAATGTAGTATTGTATTGCAAAGCAATTTCAACCGGTACTCCATGATTAACCGTTGAAATATTAATTACTTTTTCAATTAATGATTCTCTGGTTTCATCTAAATATTTTACAAACTCAACCAAACCTTCTTCTGAATAAAAGGTCTCCGTTTTATATTCTCCATTTTCGTTTTTTTCTCGCTTATCAACAATGGATAATTTAATGCGTTTATTCAAGAAAGCAAGCTCTCTCAAACGTGCAGCGAGAATATCAAATTTATATTCGGTGGTTGTAAAAATACTTCCATCAGGATAAAAAGTAATTTCTGTTCCTGTTCTGTCGGTTTGACCAATTTCTTGAATATCCGCTAAGGGCTTACCGATGCTGTATTCTTGGCGGTAAATTTTACCATCTCGATAAATAGTAGCGACTAACTTTGTTGATAATGCATTTACACAGGAAACACCTACGCCGTGCAAACCACCCGATACTTTATAAGAATCTTTATTAAATTTCCCTCCTGCATGAAGAACCGTCATTACAACTTCTAATGCTGATCTGCCTTCTTTTTCATGCATATCTACAGGAATACCGCGCCCGTCATCAACTACGGTAATCGAATTATCTTCATTGATAACAACCTCTATATTTGAACAGAATCCGGCAAGGGCTTCATCAATTGAGTTATCCACTACCTCATACACCAAATGATGCAAACCTCTTTCGCCAATATCCCCAATATACATGGCAGGACGCTTACGCACTGCTTCCAAGCCTTCCAGTACCTGAATACTGTCTGCTGAATAATCATTCCCGTTTCCGTTTTGTTTTTTTAAATCTTTATCACTCATAATTGTATCAATTTCTTACATACTCTCACATACCTTTTTAAGGCAGCCCACAAAATTAACATATTTTACCGCATTATAAAACTTATGTTTGCATTAGTTATTAACCTTTTTTGTGGAAAAATACGTTTTTTTTACCGCTTTTCTACAATTAAATACAAAAAGCAAATTTTACTTGACCAATTTATAAAAATATTGGATAATTTGATTATTTTTTATTAATTTAGCGAAATAATACCGAAAGCGGGTGTTCAAAATATTTAAAGAATGGAAAATGCAGTTATTGAACTGAAAGATGTTTCGCTAAATTACGGAACACGCAATTTATTAAACAATGTAAACTTTAAAGTATATCCACGCGAATTAGTTTATTTAATCGGGAATGTGGGAAGCGGAAAAACAAGCTTGCTTAAAACGCTTTATGCTGAACTTAACGCACAATCCGGCACAGTGCGTGTCAGCAACTTTAATGTAAACAAACTTAAACGACGACAAATACCCTATTTAAGACGAAGTTTAGGTATTGTTTTTCAAGATTTTCAACTTCTGACAGACCGAAACGTACACGACAATTTAAAGTTTGTGTTGGAAGCTACAGGTTGGAAAAATGAAGAAGAAAAACATAAAAGAATATTAGAAGTATTACAAAAAGTTGATTTAGCCGATAAGGAATTTAAATTTCCACATGAACTTTCGGGTGGAGAACAGCAACGTATCGTTATTGCACGTGCTTTATTAAACAAACCGCAAATTATTCTTGCCGATGAACCTACGGGCAATCTAGACCCGGACAACTCTTATAAAGTAATGCAAATTTTAAGTGAAATTGCATCGAGCAATGGTACTTGCGTAATTATAGCTACTCATCAATACGACTTGATTGAACGTTATCCGGGCAGAGTTATTAAAATAGAAAACAGGAAGTTAGTTGCGGCACAGGAATTCACAAAAAATGAATATTTTTAGCACTAAGCCCTGACTTTTAAGCTAAGGTTTATAGATTATTTTGATATACCGTACATTAAAAGAAATTAACGAACTATTGTTACAAAAATTGCTTTTTAAATTTTAAAAGC
>JAKIUH010000050.1 GCA_021647685.1 Bacteroidales bacterium | reverse complement strand
GAACAAGGCAAAAATTTTTAGCATAGCAGTAGTTATGGTCAAAATTTTTAACAAAGTTCTACGCAAAAAGAACGAAACTTGGTATGACTAAAACATGCTTGACATGACACTAGTTATTACCGCAAAATTACTTTTCTTATTTTTTTTGGCTAAAGCCTATTATCAATGTAGCAACTTTTTCCCTTGCATAAATGCAAGGGCTATTGAATAATACAATAATTAATTTTTAAATAGCTCATCAAATTTCTGTAAAGAAATAATAAGCAGGCATTTTGATAACAGGAAATTATCCAAATTGCTAAACATTTGCAAGTTTATTCGTAATTCATAATTCGTAATTAAATATTTAGAACAAAGCCAAAAACAACTAATCAATCATCTCAAAACCGGTATAAGGGACCAGCACTTCCGGCATTTTAATTCCTTCGGGTGTTTGATTATTTTCGAGCAATGCGGCTACAATTCGCGGTAATGCTAAAGCACTTCCGTTGAGTGTATGCGCCAATTTACTTTTCTTTTCGCCTTTTTCTTTAAAGCGTAGCTTTAAACGATTTGCTTGATAATCAACAAAATTGGATACAGAGCTTACTTCGAGCCACTTTTCTTGTGCGGCAGAATAAACTTCAAAATCATAAGTCAAAGCCGAAGTAAAACTTAAATCACCGCCACATAAACGCAAAATACGATAAGGCAAGCCTAAACTTTGCACCAAAGATTCAACATAAGCAACCATCTCATCCAGTGCATTATATGAATCCTCGGGATGACGAACTTGAACAATCTCTACTTTATCAAATTGATGCAAACGGTTTAGTCCGCGTACATCTTTACCGTACGAGCCGGCTTCTCTACGAAAACAAGGCGTATATGCAACATGCTTTACCGGAAAATCTTCCGAACTCAAAATCACATCACGGAAAATATTGGTAACAGGCACTTCTGCTGTAGGAATTAAATATAAATTATCCACGCCTACGTGATACATTTGTCCCTCTTTATCGGGTAACTGCCCCGTACCAAAACCCGATGCCTCATTAACTACCAAAGGCGGAATAACTTCATTGTAACCGTTTTCGGTGGCTTTATCCAAAAAATAGCTGATTAATGCACGTTGTAAGCGTGCGCCTTTTCCTTTATAAACAGGAAAACCGGCACCGGTAATTTTATTTCCCAGTTCAAAATCAATTAAATCGTATTTTTTTGCCAAATCCCAATGCGGTAACTTTTGTGAAAGTTCAGGAATTACCCCGCCTTCTTTAACTTTTTCATTATCCTCATCACTTTTGCCTAGCGGCACAGATTCATGAGGCAAATTGGGTAACTGCACAAGCAAATGATTCAAGGCTTCTTTCAATTGATTAAGCTGCTCATTTAATTCTTTCGATTTTGCTTTTAAAGTACCGGTTTTTTCTTTGGCTTTATTGGCTTCTTCAATTTTACCCTCTTTAAAAAGCATTCCTATTTGCTTAGAAATTATATTTGATTCGGATAAAACAGTGTCTAATTCATTTTTTATTTCACGGCGTGTATTGTCTGTTTCAAGAATTTTTTCAACAATAGCCTTTGCGTCAAAATTTTTAATTTTTAAACGTTCGATAACAAAATCGCTTTGTTCGCGTAAAAGTTTTAATGTGAGCATAATATTTTTTAAATTATTGGTCGATAAAAAACAAAAATCTCCACAAAATTATCAATAGAATTGACAATTAAGGGAGATTTAAAGAAATTTTATGAAAAAACTTTACTTATTTTCTTCAATTGGTTTTACAGAAACTACCGAGCGGTTGTTTCTTGTTTTTTTAAACACTACTTCACCGGTGGTTAAAGCAAATAAAGTATGGTCTTTTCCCATACCTACATTATCACCCGGGTGATGTTTTGTACCTCTTTGACGTACTAAAATATTACCTGCTTTTGCAAATTGTCCGCCATATATTTTTACTCCCAGTCTTTTACTTTCGGATTCTCTACCGTTTCTTGAACTACCGGCTCCTTTCTTATGTGCCATATCTTAAAATTTTATTCGGTTCTAAACTAAATTTAATAATTACAAAGAAATTTCTTGAATTTCAATTTGTGAAAAATTTTGACGATGTCCTGTTTCTTTTTGGTAACCTTTTCTGCGTTTTTTCTTAAAAACACGTACTTTATCACCACGTACATCATCTCGAAGTACTTTTGCAACAATTTTAGCACCATCAACATTGGGTGCTCCCACTTTTACATCACCATCATTATCAATCAGTAATACATTTTCAAATTCTACTGATTCTCCTGCTTTTTGTTCTAAACGGTGAACAAAAATCTTTTGGTCTTTTTCAACCTTAAATTGCTGTCCTGCTATTTCTACTATTGCATACATAATTAAAAATATTTAGTTCAGGGTGGTAATTTGCTTGATTTTTAACAAATTATCGCTTAAAAACCCTTGAATTCATTTTGGTCTGCAAAAGTAGAAATTTTTATTTCATCTGCAAAAGAAATCTTATTTTAATTTTTCAAAACAAGAAATTGTTTTTTAGCTGTTCATTACTTTTTTAATAACTATTTGCTTTGATTAATCAAAATACAAAGTATTTTATTACTTTTGTATTTGCAATTAATTTAAACCAAAGCAAGAATTATCATTATTAATGAAAAAAATAAGACTGGAAATAGAGAGCCTTGTTTACAGCCAAACACAACACGGTGCTTATGTTTTGGTTTTAATTGAAGAAAACGGCGACCGGAAACTACCGATTGTAATTGGTGCGGCTGAAGCCCAAGCCATAGCCATTGGTCAGGAAAGAATGCAACCACCGCGTCCTTTAACACATGACTTATTCATTAATTTTGCATCAGCTTTTAATATTACACTCCAAGAAGTAGTTATTTCCAAATTGGAAGAAGGAATATTTTATGCCGAATTAATTTGTGAAAATTTTGCAAATCGCATTAAAATTGATTCAAGAACTTCGGACGCGGTAGCTCTTGCCGTACGATTTAAATGCCCTATTTATGTTAATGAAGAGGTTTTAAAAATAGCCGGAATTTCTACTCAAGAGGATAAAAAAGAGGAATACTCTTTGCAAAACGATTCATCAAAAAATGATGATTTTGAAGATTTGCTTAGTAAAAAATCTATTTCGGAACTTAAAAAGATGCTCAATGATGCGGTTAATCAAGAGAAATATGAGCTTGCCTCCAAAATCCGCGATGAAATAAACAGCAGAGAAAAATAATTTTTCAATTTTCATCTATTTAACTTAATTTAGCCCGATATTTATTCAAAATATTCCGGTTTCCTGTCGGTATTTTGAGTTATTTCGGTTTAATTCAAGCTGTTGACAGCTTGAATTCTGTCCCCAAGATAGTTTAATATTTACTTTTTACAGTTATTAAAATGAAAACTTGTAAGAGGATTTTAAACCGATGTTTACCTAAATATTATATAGCTTATATTTAAAACCAAAATCGTATGAGAAGTTTTTTATCATTGTCGGCTTTATTATTTTTTATTTTTATTCAAACCGGCATTTTTGCACAAACGGATACTTTAAACTTATTGAAATCTGAATGGAAACCATTTTCGATTACCGATGAAAATGGAAATTCATTAAAACAAATTGATGAAAAAGATTATCTGAAAATTGACAGCTCCGGAAATTTCGCATACGAGTTGAAAAAAGAAAAAATAAAGGCATCAGGAAACTGGCAATTTGCTGACGGAAATTTAATTTTTCATTATCAAGCAGACAGTAGCGGGAATCAAACTACAAGAATTTATACCCTTATAAAATGCACTAAGGACAGTTTAAGTTTTACGGAAAACGGAATTACTTTTTCATACCTAAGAAAAACTACTCCTATAGTAGCTGTAAAAAACGATAAAGTTAAAGAAAAAGAAGTGGTTTCCTTAGTTTCTGCCGGTTTTAGTCTGACAAGTTTATTACGCGGAATGTTGGGAATGGCTGTTTTGATTTTTATTGCATGGTTGTTTAGTGCCAACCGTAAAGCCATTTCTTGGAAAGTGGTTTTAATTGGCTTGGGCATTCAACTGCTTTTAGCTTTTGGTGTTTTACTGGTGCCGCCTGTTCAAGAATTTTTTGAATTAGTAGGTAAACTTTTTGTAAAAATACTGGATTTTACCATGGCAGGTACCGAATTTTTATTCAAATCATTTATAAGCGGTGAAATTGATGCACCTTTGGTTAATTTTGCCATTACTATATTACCAACGATTATATTTTTCTCGGCACTCACCAGCGTGTTGTTTTATTACGGAATTATTCAAAAAGTAGTTTACGGGATGGCTTGGGTAATGACTAAACTAATGCGTTTATCCGGTGCAGAAAGTTTATCGGTTGCCGGAAATATTTTTCTTGGGCAAACCGAATCACCTTTAATGATTAAAGCTTATCTGGAAAAAATGAACCGCTCGGAAATGCTGCTGGTCATGTCGGGCGGGATGGCTACATTAGCCGGAGGTGTTTTGGCTGTTTATATTGGTGTGTTGGGAGGTACTGACCCTGTTCAGCGTTTAATATTTGCAAAACATTTATTGGCAGCTTCGGTTATGGCGGCTCCGGGTGTGGTAGTGATTTCAAAAATCTTGATTCCGCAAACAGAAAAAGTGGATATGGACGTAAAAGTATCTTCTGAAAAAATTGGAAAAAATGTATTAGATGCAGTTTCAAACGGAACCGGAGAAGGATTGCGTTTAGCAGTAAATGTGGCAGCTATGTTGCTGGTTTTTATATCATTTATTGCTTTATTTAATTATGTATTTTTTAAAATTGGCGACTGGACACATTTGAATGCTGTTATTGCTGATTTTACCGGCGGACAATATAAAGAACTTTCTTTACAATTTATTTTAGGATATACTTTTGCTCCCTTAATGTGGCTTTTAGGTGTAGCAAAAGAAGATATTACCCTTGTAGGACGAGTTTTGGGAGAAAAATTGATAATGACGGAATTTATTGGTTATGTAAGTTTGGGCGATTTAAAAGCGGCAGGTGCTTTCGTTGAACAAAAATCAATTATCATGGCAACTTATATGCTTTGCGGATTTGCCAATGTTGCATCAATAGGTATTCAAATTGGCGGTATTGGCGCATTGGCTCCGGGCAAAAAAATATTACTAACCGAATTAGGCGTAAAAGCATTATTAGCAGGTACACTGGCTTCTTTGCTTTCGGCTACTATTGTAGGTATGATTTTAGGTTGAGGATAATGAGTAAATGATACAATGAACAGATAGAATGCAGTAAAATATTTTTTTAATCAAAACCTAAATTGAGCAATTAATAATAATGTATCAGGATACTTATAAGCACAAAGGACAAAGAAAAAAATTAATTGAAGAATTACATAAGTCAGGGATAAAAGATGAAAAAGTACTGCAAGCAATGATGAAAATCCCGCGTCATTTTTTTATGGACATTGGTTTGGATAAATTGGCTTATCAAAACAAGGCTTTCCCGATTGCTGCAGAACAAACGATATCGCAGCCCTTTACTGTAGCTTTTCAAACACAACTGCTGGAAATAAAAAAAGGGGCTAAAATTTTAGAAATTGGTACCGGCTCGGGTTATCAAACGGCTGTTTTGTTAGAGCTTGGAGCGCGTGTTTACACTATTGAACGGCAAAAACAGCTTTATTTAGATGCACAAGTTTTATTAAAGTCATTAGGCTATAAAGCACAATTTTTTTATGGTGATGGCTACAAAGGCAAAGCAGCTTACGGTCCTTTTGATGGCATTATTGTTACGGCAGGCGCACCCTATATTCCCGATGCACTAAAAGAGCAATTAAAAACCGGCGGTATTTTGGTTATTCCGGTAGGTGAAAACGATAAACAAATTATGTATAAAATTACCAAAATTGCCGAAAATGAGTTTAAAGAAGAAAAATTTGGTAATTTTAGATTTGTACCTATGCTGGAAGGAACGGCGAAAAATAGGAAATAGAAAAAATAGTCTATTACTCCGCCTGTTTTATTTTTTCTTTAATCCACTCCGGTAAAGGAACGTAGTCGTAATTTTCCCAAAAATCATCTGACCACTTACCTATGAATTGTTTTACTTCTTTTGCAATAATTTGACGTTCCGGTTTGAAAGATACACTTTCAAATTTCTTATTTTTATTAATGTTAAATATTGCTAAAGTACTATAAATAGCCAATGAGTCCGGTTTCCAACTTTTATCTGATTTAGAAATATAATTTCTTTTTACTGTGTTAAAATACCATTTATTATCAACTTTTTTAAAACTAACAACTTCGTGATCATTTAAACGAAAGACTTCCATTTTACTTATGGCATATGAGTTTCTCTCTACGAGTAAAATTACATTAATGTTTTTTTCCTCTTTATGACTACATTTAATTTTTATTAAATTTTGTGTCTCATCAATATACTCGCCTAGTATTTCTATATTATAATGTTTTTTTAATTTTCGTTTATTAAAAATTGGATTGACAGAAAATATAAATGATACATCAGAAAATAGACCTGCATTAGAAACCATTCTCATACCTTTAAAATATCTTTTTCCTATTTCTGAAAAAGGTTTTATACGCAATCTAATTATTTGAGCAAATGGGTGTTTTCCTAATTTTTTATAATACACATTTGTTACTTGCTCACTTAAAATATGTAATTCCGACTTATCTTTATTGTGTATAGCAATTCTTCCATACATTTGATACATAACCGGTTCTATGAGATGGTTTTTTTGTAAGTTATCAATAACATGCGTCATTATAGAGTATGGTGTTAAACCCTTAACTATAACTTCGTTTAGTTTTTCGATTTTTGGTATAAGAAAAATAGTATCAGAAGTTATATTGTATAGTGAATTTTCATATCGAACATACGACAAATGACTTACAATCAAAACGTCATTCTTTTTGAGCGATTTTAAAACAAATCTACCATCAGAATTGGTTACTGTGCCGGTTAGCAAATTATCTTGTTTATACACGTGTGCAAAAAGAATAGGTTTACCTGTTTTTTTATCTATTACAATTTTATTTATTGTTTGTTGAGCAATTAAAAACTCGGCTATTAAAAATAAAATAAAAATAAAAATTGTATGTTTCATTCTTTTATTCTTAAATTTCTAAATAAGGAAGCAAAGACCTTTGGTAAAAAAGGTCTTCTCCTATATTATATCTTTTTACTATAACGGAAGTATCTCTACTACACACCAGAACTTACACCAACCAGGATGAGGTCTATCATCACACTTTTCAAAACAATCTGCTACATCCTTGGTTGATTTTAAACGGGAATTATTTACATATTGAACAAAAAAATCTTTTGTGATTGCAGTTTCTGCCAAAATATTTTTCGTTAATTCAATACTGATAAATTGACATTCTTTACTATCAACCGGTAAAACTATTCTAAGCTTTCCTTTTACTTCCTTCCCGTTTTTTCCGATAACATAAATAAAATCTTCTAATTCTTCTATTTCTCCGTATTGTTTTAAATCCGATTTGTAAATATCCGGTATAGCTACTTCCGTAAACTCATATTCCGGTTCACTTACTTCTGTTTGTTGACTGCAATTCCAAGTAAACAATCCTAAAATAAAAATCAAACTAAAAATACTTAATTTTTTCATAATAAAAATATTTATAAAGGTTAATAAAAAAAAATATCAGCACGAATGTAATTTGAACTTTTGACAGTTTTTTTTTTTTTTTACACGAATAAATGACATTCTTTGATAAAAGCGATAAATTCTTTGACAAAAGAAATTTTATTGTATTCGGACTGTTATCAATTAATTTATTAGTTTTGTCCTAAATTTTAAGTTATGATAACAATAAAAACCTTTATATTTAATCCTTTTCAGGAAAATACTTATTTATTGTATGATGAAACCGGTGAGGCGGTAATCATAGACCCGGGCTGTTACTCAAAAAGTGAAGAAGAACAGCTTAGCAATTTTATTTCATCAAACAATTTGAAATTAAAACATCTTTTAAATACTCATTCGCATATCGACCATATTTTAGGAAACCGTTTTATAAGTAAAACTTATAACTTGCCTGTTCAATCGCATCGCGAAGATGAATTTTTAATTGCACGGGCACAAGAGCAGGCAGTACTGTTTGGAATGCAAATAGATGCTCCGCCCGCTGTTGGAAAATATATTGATGAAAGCAATACAATAAAGTTTGGTAAGTCTGTACTAAAAATTACTCATGCACCCGGACACTCTCCGGGCAGTTTAGTGTTTTACAATGAAGATGAGCGTTTTATGATTGTAGGTGATGTTTTGTTTAATCAAAGCATTGGGCGTACTGACTTGCCCGGAGGCAATCTGGATACCTTATTAAAAAGTATTTTTACCAAGTTGTTTCCACTCGGCGATGATATGAAAGTATATCCGGGGCACGGTACAACAACTACTATTGGTCAGGAACGAATTTCTAATCCGTTTTTTTAGCAGTTTTAAGCTTTTCTTCAAAAATTTCGCCTAAACGGCGCGAAAGTATTTTTAAAACATTTTCGCCAAATTTCTCAATTTTCTTAAAGGTAGCAATCTCAACAATACCAATTGTTTTGTTTTGGCTGATAATTGGGAAAATAATCAAATTAGTAGGTGCAGAGTTTCCTAAACCCGAAAGTACCGTTAAATATCTGTCGGGCAGATTGGTGATATTAATTAACTCTTTATTTGCCGCAACTTGCCCGGCAATTCCAACACCTTCTTCAAAGTCCGGCACCTCATTTTCAGAGTAAAATGCATAAGTTCCGGATTTTGAGAACAGCCCTTTTTCATTACGCAAGAAAACAATTCCTTGTACTAAATCAAATTGTTTTGAAATATTGGACAGCAATTTTTCCGAAAACTCTTTTTCATCAAGTTTTGAGTTTAAACCGTTCATAATATTATTAATGGTACGGTTTCTTTGTCTTTCTATTTCTGAAAGCCTTTTTTGCTCTTCAAGGTTTTTTCTTCTTCGCTCTGACTTTGATTTATCCTTTTCTTTAACCGGTTTCTCAATATACTCCACTTTTTTTCTTGATGCATATCTGAAAATCATTAAAATAAAGATTAAAGAAATTACCGCTATTACCATAAAAGAACCCATCGCTAAAAGTTTTTCATGTTTCGGCAAAAGGTTTTCTTGAAGTGTATTTGCCAGTTCCAACATTTTAAAAAATATTTTTGCAGTTAAAGCAAGTTGTACTACAAATAATATTAGAACAGGTATTATCAATTTCAGTTTCTTCATTTTTAAATATTTTTTTGCCTTTTAGCAATATTAGGCAAATAGAATGCCTTTTTTACTTCAAATTCACTAAAAATTCAATTATTTTATCGGCACTTAGTATTTTATCAATTTCTGTTGCACTTATTGCAGACGAAGTCATGGTTTTTACTTGACACTCCTCCGGGTCTTGAACAATTGTTAAACCACCTTGCCGTTTCACTTCACGCATACCCAAAGCCCCATCTTTATTGGCTCCCGAAAGTAAAATGGCAATTAACTTATCTCTGTATGTATAGGCAGCCGAAGCAAAAGATATATCAATTTAAGGGCGCGAATGATTTACCGGTTCTTCGGTAGATAAAGCAATATAATTGCCCAACTCAAAATACATATGATAATTTGCCGGTGCCAGATAGGCTTTGTTTTGCCTGATAAATTCTTTATCATCCGGTTCAATAACTTTTATGTTTGATTTTATTGATAAAGCCTCTACAAAGCCTGCACGTACATGTTTAAGCCGGTGCAGACATAAAAATACAGGCAGGTTGAATGATTTGGGCAGTGATGATAAAATACGGGTAACCGTTTGAAAACTCCCTGCAGAACCTCCTATTATGATGTATTTGTATGCCAATTGTATTTAAAATTTAATTAAAATTAAAGCGTTTTTTTATAAATTTTTTCCATTTCGCTGATTGTTTCAAACTCATTTTCGCTTTCAGGGTATTCCAAATGCTCTTTTATACCCAATGCAATAAATCCTCCGGTTATTAAATACTCTTTTAAAATATTTAAAGCTTTTATTTTTAGTTGCGGATTATAATAAATTGCTTTGTTTCTAAATAAAATTAGATGATACTTGCTTGACAATTCATCAGAAAAAAAGTTTTGTTTAATTATTTTTACATTTTTAAAAAGTTCATTTTTAAATTTAACAACATGCCCTTTTTCTTGAAAAAAATCAAAAATATTACCGTTTTCATATATTTTTTCAAAATTGGCAATATTTACTTCCATTTTTTTTGTTTCGATAGTAGCTTTTTGAATTTTCTCAATATTTAACTTACTCAAACTGCCTAAAAAAATTTCAGATTTATCAATCAGCTCTTCATTTTTTAACATAATTAGCAAGCTAAAAAGGTCTTCACCTGAATTACTTTCAGGAAGAAATATTTTAATTCGCTCTAATTTTCGGAACTTAATAAATGTGGTTCTTTTTAACTCAATCCAAAATTCAGGGTCACGAAAAAGCTCTGTCGTATCTACCAAAATATCTTTTAAAAAGAGTTCAAAAAAGTATTCATCTTTAAGAATTTTATGCGTTAGCTCATCTATATCTTTAAAATGAAAACGTTTCATAAAATTCTCTACACGCCTTTTTAATGAACTTAAAGCATATTGTGAAAAATCAATACCTTTTTGCATTTTTATGCTAAAAAGTAAACCTTTTAAATCGGATATTCCTATGTATAGATGTTCTTCAAACATTCAATTAGTTTTTAATCTTTTTTGATATAAAAAAAACCTGATTTAATAAAATTATTTGCAACCGGACCTATTATACTTTCATGGGCACCAATCATAAGTACTCCTTTTCGGAACAAACTTTTTGAAAAGGTATTAATTACTTTATCTTGCAATTCGGTATTAAAATAAATGAGTACATTCCGACAAAGTATAATATCAAATTTTGTATTAAAAATATTGTCTTCTTTTACCAAATCATGTTTAAACCAAACCGGTTTTTTACGAAGAAATTCTTTTGCTTTAATTAGGTCATTAACTTGGTCAATTTCAAAATATTTTTCGTAAGGAATTTCATTAAACTCATCGTAATTAAACGGATTTTCTTTGATTACTTTGTCAAAATTCTCAAAATATTCCAAATTAAAGCGGTAAGAGTATTCTCCTTTTTTAGCTCTTTCTATAACATCCGTATTTATATCCGTAGCAAAAACATTTGCTTTTTCAAACAAATTCATTTCATGCAAAAGAATTAATAAGGAATAAACTTCTTGTCCGGTAGAAGCTCCAGCATGCCAAATATTAATTTTCCTGTAGGAGGTAAATTTTGAAAGCACTCTATACCTAAGCGCTTGCCAAACTTTTGGATCTCTGAAAAGTTCAGTTGTATTAACGGTAATATTTTTTACTAATTGATCGACAAAATCATGGTCATTTTTAATTTTTACTAAAAGTTTATCAATATCTAAACGAAAATCGATTAATGCTTTTTCAATCCGGCGCGTAAATGATTTACTCGAATAATCTGAAAAATCATAATCCGAATTATTTTTGATTGCATTAATAACCAAAGCAATATCTTCTTGACTAACCGGCACTTTATAGATTTATAAATTTAGTGAAATTAAAAAATAAAAATAGTTATTTCATTGGTAAAATTTGCAAAAATCACCAAAAATATAATTTAAAACTGAAAAATAAATAAAATTTAGTAAATATTTATGTTATCCAAGCTACCGGGAATAACTTTAATATCATTCTTGCCCAAACCAATGTTTTGAAGATTAGTAAGTCGTGATAATTCAACCGGCAAATTAGTAAGCCGGTTGTTATAAAGGTTCAATTCTTTTAATTTTGCTAAGTTTCCTATTTCCTTAGGTACCGAGTTCAATAAATTATCAGAAAGGTAAAGGTTTTTAAGATTTACTAATTGCCCGATTTCTTTAGATAAAGAACGCAATTGATTACCGGATAAATACAAATTTTCCAAGGAGGTCATTTCGCCAATTCCTTTTGGGAGACTTGTTAAACGATTATTAGCTAAACCCAGTTTTTTTAGTTTTTTTAGTTTGCCGATACTTTTAGGCAAAGAGCTTAAGAGATTATCGTCCAGATAAAGTTCTTCCAAATTTTCCATACCTCCAATTTCGTTAGGAACTTTAGTAAGTTTATTGGCCGTTAAAAATAATTGTTTTAGATTTTTCATTTTACCGATACTTGAAGGTAGCGAAGTGATTTGATTATAAGCTAAATCAAAACTTTCTAATTTTGAAAGATATGCTATCTCTTGAGGCAAATAACGAACATTATTTTCCGTAAGATATAATACCTCCAAGTTTTCCAAATACTTAATTTCAGGTGGTAATGTACTTAATTTATTACCGTGCAAACCCAAAATTTTCAGGTTTTTAAGTTTTCCTATTTCGGGAGGTAGCGAAGTAAGCAAATTTCCGTCGAGATATAACTCTTGAAGGTTTGTTAACTCACCTATTTCCGGTGGAAGTTTTGTAATTTGATTCTCAAAAAGATACAAACGTTGTAAACGTTTCAATTTACCAATCTCATGCGGAAGTTCCTCTAAATCAGCCGCTAAAAGGTCTAATTGAAAAACTGCATCAGGATTCTCCAATGCTTCATCGATACTTGTGAAAACCTCTGTTTGGTCTAATTCACTTTCTGATAGCAAAACTTGCGCTATACCGGCAAAACTCGGGAATAACCAAAGTCCGGATAATAATATTTTTAATATATTTTGAAACATTATTTCTTGTACCCACAAAATAAGGGCATAAATTTACAAAAAAAAGATAGAATTATAAGCATTGTTTTAATAACTACACTTTGAACCTTAAATATTTGTAAATTTATTAAAATTTTCACTTACTTATGATAAATATATGCCATTATTTTTTTAGATAATTATAATTTATGTTTTATTTTCTATATTTTTTATTACTTTAGTTTTTATAATAAACGTTAAAAAAAGAATTTTATCATAATATCAAGCCATAAAAATTTGAGTATAGTTAAGTTTTAATTTCTAATATTCAAAGCTCTTTAAAACTTGATAAAAATTCAACTAAAACATACCAATAATCTATATTTTATTGTTTAAGAAAAAAACAAATGATTAAAAAAATATATCTTTATTTACCTATTTTCTTGTTTTATTTTTCATTTTCTGCATCTGCAGGTGGTGGGCTAATTGCTTTTTATAAATTAGGTTCGATAAAAGGAAATATAAAAGAAGTCAAAACAAAAATTATACATCAACTTGAAAGTAATGATTTTGAAATCTTAGGTAGTTACTCCCCTATGAATAATACTGATTTACAGGTTATTATATTTACCAATAAGCAACTTGAGAATATTTGTCAACAAATTCCTGACCGTGGGCTTATGGCTGCCGGCATGCGTGTGGGGCTAATTGCAAAAAACGACAGTATAGAAATTAGTTTGCTCAACCCCGAATACATTTTTTATGCATATTTGCGCGACTATACAAAACAATTTGAAATTGAATTAAATCAAATTTCGATAGATATAAAAATGGCATTATACCCTATCAGTAATGGTTTTTTTCCTTATATAACAAGCAGTTTATCCGAGCGTGAGTTAAAAGAATTTCGATTTACCGTGCGCAATCCAAGTTTTGAAGAGCCGGTGTTGATTAAACAGTTTTCGGGTTTTGAAGAAGCGGTAAAAACAATTAACGAAAATTTACAAGCCCGCAAAGAAGGTTGTATAAAAGTTTACGAACTTATTGACAGTGCAAAACAGACAGCAGTTTTTGGCGTAGGGCTTTTAGATGAACGAAGAGGCGAAACTGTATTTTTACCGAAACTCGGTATTTCACACATTGCAGCTTTACCGTATGAGCTGGCTGTGAGCAAGGGCAAAGTAACAATTCTGCACGGTAAATATCGTTTCCCGCTTTATTGGTCTGATTTAACAATAACCGAATACCGAAAAATATACAAAAGTCCGCGAGATGTTGAAGAACTGATGAAAGCTTTAACCCACTGATTTAATAATCTTTACCTTTTGAATCTACTGTTTCATGAGCTGCAATATTGCCTTGTACGTTTTATTTCTTCGGATAGCACGTTTTTGTGTGGCAATTTGCTCAGCTTTTTGATACCCCCCTTGATAATAGCGCATGAACCAAGGTGCAGCAGTTAAAAAAGCATCAAAAAAAGTATAATACTCGTTCATATAAATGCCCAATATTACAAAACCACCTGTTAAAACCATCGAATTAAGCCCATTTTTTATATCTCCACTATAAATCTGCCCCGAACCGGGCAATATCATACTCATAATTTTTGCCGTTTTAGGATTCGGACGATATAATTTTTTTTTCTTTGAAAAAAGTAATGTAATTTTTTCCCGATTCCCTACCCTATTCTCAGGGATAATACTTAAGAAATATTTTTTAGATTTTTCAAATTCTTCTAAACCCCAGTAACATACAGCAAAATAAAAATTTTTACGATTATTATATTGAATGTCCGAACTGTCCGGCAGGTTCATTAATTCAAATATTGCCAAGCGAAATTTATGCTCAAGCATATAACATGCAGCTTTTTTAAAAATAAATTCTGTTTTCAAGCTGTCATCACGGGCAGTTTTATAAGCCAATTCATAATTACGGGCAGCATCTTGATAATACCCGTTTATAAAATAAACCTTAGCAATTTGGTGATAGATGTAATCCAAATTTTTACCATCGTTAAAAAATAAAACCCGCTGATATTCTTTCAATGCCAGACTATAATTTTTAAGTTCAAATTGCTTATCGGCAAAACTCAAACTTTCTTCAAGATTTTGCGCATATAGATGTACTGTTAAGAAACTACAAATCATCCAAAGCAACATGTAAGGCTTTCTTATAAAGTTCATCATCAAGTTTTTTATTGTATTTTTTGGCAGATTTTGCAGCTCCATAAATATTGCCTATATAAAAACTTGCCGATAATCCGGCAAAAATCCAACCATATGCTGATTTTTTTCCATATTTTTTAAAACCTCTATATGCCTGCCATGCATTTACACCTACAAAAGTCATTGCAATAATACCGTCTTTCCAATTTTTGGTATAAAATTTTCCGCTACCGGGAACTATTACAGACATAAGTGCGGCAGTTACCGGTTTTTTGTATTTTATGTTTTTTGCTTCAAAAGCCAGCAAATGTAAACGAGCATTCATTTTTTCGTTAGTAAGCGGATAATTTACAGCATATTTAAAAGAGTCGTCCCATTTTTTTTGTAGCAATAGTGCTGCCAACTGATAGTTTTGTTTAAGCTCCCAGTTTAAACTTTTATTAATGTTAAGATAATTAAAAGCACTATCAGCTTGCTTGGTCAATAATAATAATTTAACGTATTCTTCGGCAAAATTTGCTGGCATTGTTTTAAGCTGCTTGTTAAAAAAATATGTAAAACGATTTAATGCCCTATGATAATCCTTTGCTTTATGATAAGATAAAATTAGCATATACTTGTTCTGTACATTTACCGAATCCATAAATACAATGCGTTCATATTCTTCTGCCGCCAAACTATATTGCCGGGTTTTAAATAAATAATCGGCAAACTGCTTTGAATGATTCAAATCGTGAATATCTTGCCCCTTTGCCGGAAAAACAAATAAAAGTACCAATATTGCCAATATAATTTTTGTCATGAACATTATTATTTAGGGATTGCTGAAAAATGCTAAGTATATTATTAATCAATATTTTATGTTTGTTTTATTGTGTCGAAATGCAAGGTTTTCAAGT
>JAKIUH010000475.1 GCA_021647685.1 Bacteroidales bacterium | reverse complement strand
GAAAATAATAACCGCAAATTCTGTTTTGATTTTACATCTATTATGTAAAATCAAAACAAGAACTATTGTATGTAATCTAATTAAAGCCCGGTAATTTAAACTTCATGGTAACTTCACCAGTTTCTTTATTTACTTCAATTTTTTGGTCTTTTACAGCTAATTCTTTGCCGGTTGCCATTTTAAAAATTCCGGTAATAAATCCTAATCCTTGATTAAGTACTTGTTCCATTTCCTGTGCTGCAACAACAGCTTCGTGAGCGGTTTCTTTTTGCTCCGGCAATGAAGTGTTTTTGTTTTTGTCAGTTTTATGTTCTTGTAAACCGGCTTTTGAAACCGGCTTTTCACTTTTTTCAGTAAAATCTTTTAATTCATTTAATACTTGATTTTGCTCTTCCACGAATTTCTTCTCTTCAAAATCTTCGACCATTGTCTTGATATCATCTAAAAACTGAGCACGTCCTTTTTCGGTAAAATCAACAATATCCGTATTGTTACCTTGGTCTAAAACTCCTTCAAAAAGATTTTGTTTCAGAATAAGCCCTGATGCAATTTTTTCTTCGATTGAATGCCTTGTAATAAAATTCAATACGGTAAGTTTTGAACTTTTTTGCCCTAAACGGTCAATACGACCAATACGCTGATTTTTCTTTGCAGGGTTCCAAGGCAATTCAAAATTAATTACTGTATCGGCAACTTGAAGATTTAATCCCACCCCACCGGCTTCGGTAGATAAAAATATTTTACTGTCATTATTGGTTTCAAATTTACGTATTAATTCACCTCTTAATTTAACAGGTACAGAACCGTTTAATTCAACAAAACCTATATTATTTTCGCGTAACATTTTAGCAATTAATTTATGCATTTTTACCCATTCTGAAAAAATGATAATTTTTTTATTACTGTTTTGAACATCTAATTTTTCGAGTAAAATAAACTTTAGTTCCTCTAATTTTGGCGAAAAATTGGTTTCGTTATCAACTAAAAATGTAGAATTACAAACCATGCGCATATTGGCAAGCAACAGCATCATACGTTGCATATCAAAAGGCGTAATAAACTTTTTGCGTAAAATACTTGCCACCCCTCTTGAATACGATGCATGATACTCCATCTGTTCGGGAGTTATCGCTACCGGAATATCTATTTGCCGGATATTTGGCAATTGTTCAATAACTTTACGCTTTTCGCGTCGTATTAAAATTGGTTTTAATCGTTCTTTAAGTTGTGACAGATTGTAATATCCGTTAATTTTATTATGTTTTTCCGGGTCAAACAAGCAGTATTGATAAGAAAATTCCCACTGGGGTCCTAAAAACCAAGGGTCGATTACGCTCATAATTGAAAATAAATCCAACAGTTTATTTTCAATAGGGGTTCCTGTAATAACCATTACATGTTTTTTATCAATATTTTTAATGGAACGTGCAGTTTTGGTGGCATAATTTTTAACTCTTTGCGCTTCGTCAAGAATTAAAAAATCAACTCCTGTTTTATTCAATTCTTGATGGTCACGAAGTAAGGTCTCGTAATTTACAATCAAAAAATAAGCATCACTGTCTTGATATATTTTAAGGCGCTCTTCAGGGGTGCCTTGAACAACTATTGCTTTTTCATTAGTGAACTTTTCAATTTCTTTTTTCCATTGGTCTTTAATTGAAGCCGGACATATAATTAAGCTGCGCTTAAAATCAAAAAGTTCTTTTTTAAAAACAGCAGTAGCAATAGCCTGAACAGTTTTTCCCAAGCCCATTTCATCGGCAATTATTGATGCTTTACGCGATACGGCAAATTTAATCCCTTCTTTCTGATAATCAAAAAGTTTTAATTTAATAAGTTGGTAATCTAATTGAATATTTTGAGTTACTTTTTCGAGAACTATATTTTCGTGTAAGCGTTCAATTTTTTCAAGTACTTCCGGTCGAATTACAAACTCTTTAAAATTTTTGGCTTCGTCAATAAAACGGATAAAATCAATAGCATTTTTATCATCAATGTGATTATTTTTTCCAAAATATTTTGAAATTAAAAGTTTATGTACTATCGGCAATTCATAAGGATAGTACCAAGTAATTCGATAATCGTTTAATGGGTCGAGATAGATTTCGATAAAAGGAAAATGTTTGGAAAGACGATTATATAAATCCGGATATTCTTTTAACTTTTTAAAGGCATACATAATATGTTTGGTTGTACCCAGTTTATTGATTTTTGCGTCCATACTGTCGGAATATCCGGTTTGGTTTTCAAAATCACGCAAAAATATTTTATAACGGATACCGCGTTCGTTGGTAAGGATATGATCACCGTATATATTATCTGCCCAATCAATCCGGTAGTCAGCATTTACGGCTTTTTGTTTTCTTTCAGCTAAAACCCGTTTAATCATTCCTTCACGCGAATATTTTTTATGTTTGAGTTCTTTTTTGGGGTCTAATTTTTTCAATTCATCATAAAGTTGCAATAAAGAAGCATAAGCATATTTATCCCAATCAATAATTTGTTTATTATTAACCGGATATATTTGATTATCTTCAATAATTAATTTGACCTCTACATTTTCAAAATCAGATGAAATATAGAACTCAAAAGCCACAGCAGATTGACTAAGTATTTGGCAATCACCATTATTATAAATTATTTCACCGTTTATTATATGATTATCATTTTCACTTTCCTTTAGATAATCAATTTTATTTTCAATAATTTCACGTAGTTTCATTTCATTTTTTTTATAATTTTTATCACAAACTTATTTAATCCTATGAATATAAATTTTATTTTTACAAAAAGTTTTTAACATTTTATA
>JAKIUH010000049.1 GCA_021647685.1 Bacteroidales bacterium | reverse complement strand
GAGGTATTTCTCTTCGGTTAAAATTTGTCCACGTGTATAAAGGCTAACATTGAGATTGAGTGAACTTAATGCTTTATCAAAAAGCAATTCTGAACGTAACAGTTCAACAACCCCTGAAATCTCATCATCCTTAGTATTAATATTTTCAATATCGATTACTTCGGCAGCTTTATCCGTATTTCCTAATTGCAGAACCATTGAAGATTCAAAAGTAGGTTTGGTATATCTCAAATACAGGAATGCGAGCAATCCAAAAAAGAAAATAAAAAGTGTAGGCCACCACCAGTAACGCTTAAGGATCGTCCGAAGAATTAGCGGGTCGTATTTTGGGTTGATAATTATACTCATCTCGTCTTATTTGAAGAGGCTTAATGCAGACATAATAATAATCGCACTAGATAGGAGGGAGACGATTGGGACTATATCTTCCGCGATTTCTTTTGATAATTGAATAAAAATTAAAATTTGGTACTATCCAAACTGCTCCTTTTGTTATCTCATAATGTGTTGACAAAAGAGAAGCCGCCATAAAACCACCTGGCTCATCTCCTTGAATTCCACCAACAATAAGAAGTACATTGTTGCTATTTGAATCTCCTTTTTTAATTAAAGTAAAATCCAAATGCTGCCCAAATAAAACTGTTATTCCAAAAACTAAAATACTAAATAATCTTAACATGCCAAGGCTCAAACCTAACTCCTTCTTTATTGTTTATTGTGTATCTCATTGATATATAAGATAGTTGTCTAAGCCTCCAAAACTCTTTTGTTGTTATAAAAGAAACTGTGAAATTTTTATATCCCCATCCAATTTTACCCACATCAAAATCACCAACAGAGTGGTATGAGTATGCAGGAGGTGCAAGGGATCTTGAAGCTAAAGATATATTGCCTCCTGTCCTTTTTATTTTATTAAAATACAAATTCATCTGTTTTGGCACGCCTCTTACGCCTGAAGTAAGTATAAGAGATTTGCCAACATCACTTATGACCCTTTTGTATGATTTTTTTGAATGTCCACGAAAGAGATAATGCCCCGTATGGGGTATTTTTACCACATCTTTTTTGTTTATTTTAGTAGTTATAGATGGTATGGTTCTTTTTCCATAGAAACCGTGAATGTCAGGATTTTGATAAAAAATCTCTTCCATAAATGCTACTTCTTGAGGAGTAAATTTACCAATACGAGAATATCTTGAAGCAAATTTTAGCATGGTATCAAAAGATATAATATTAAAATTTAAATTAGATATTATAAAAAAGCAGATAAATTAATATCTGCTTTCTTTTTATCTATATTTTATCTATATTTTATCTAAATAGTTTATCCTGTGTTTTGTCTTTATTCAGACAAATTTCAGTAATTTTCAAATTCTATCATGATTGATTTAAAGTTCTATAAACTTATAGTAGTTATACTCATTCTGTTAAATGCTTGCACGGATGAGCTACCAAAAATTAACCGAATCACCAGTAAAGAAGATCTTCCATCGGTAGCCATAGACAATATTGAAAGTTCCTTCACGGAAGAAGGCAGAATAAAGGGAATTTTAAAAGCTAAAAGGATGGAAGTGTATGATGATGTTGTTGAACCTTATACAAAATTCCCTAAAGGAATAAGTATTGTATTTTTTGATAAAAACGGAGATTTAGAATCAAGCATGACCGCTAAATATGCAATCTATTATGATAAAAAACAAACATGGGAGGCTATTGGAAATGTGGTAATGTCAAATATTAAAGGTGATGTGCTTAAAACAAATCATCTATACGGTGACGAAAAAAAGCAAAAAATATATACCGATGAACTTGTACGCATTACCAAATCAAATGGAAGCGTTATTGTTGCCGATTCAGGATTTGAATCAAACTCAAGTTTTACAATCTATAAATTTATTGATGTCAGTGGGCGTATTGCCATAAAAGACGAATTTGAAAGTACAGCCGATACAATTCCTCAACAGTAAATGGGTAATAATTAGTACCGTAAATCAGCTATACGACTACAAATAATTAATATGAAGCATATTTGGATGATTGTTGCAATTTTAAGCCTGATAGCAGGAGTACATAAGACCTGGCTATTGGGAATAGAAAAATCATATTTATTTTTTATCTTTGCAATTATCGCATTTATAATGTACCTGATTAGAAAAAATATGGGTACACCTAAAAAATCATAAAATTGGAAGATATTTGGCTGTTTATATTAATAAGCATCGCTTTTTCTGCTTTTTTTTCGGGAATGGAAATTGCTTTTGTTTCTGCAAATAAACTGCGCATAGAATTGGACAAAAAACAAGGAAGTTTTGCTTCTCGCATTGTTGATATATTTATGCACAACCGCGGACAATATATTGCTACCATGCTGGTGGGTAATAATATAGCCTTAGTTATTTACGGTATTCTAATGGCAGAACTTCTGGAAGCCCCTTTAATTAAGCTTCTGGGACATTCCGAAATGATTGTTCTACTGGCACAAACTATTATTTCCACTTTAATTATTTTGGTAACTGCTGAATTTTTACCCAAAACATTATTTCGTATCAACCCAAATAGAATTCTGAATTTATTTTCTTTCCCGGTTCTTATCGTTTATTATATTCTTTTCCCTATTTCTAAATTTACGATGTGGATTTCTTCATTTTTACTGAAAACAATTTTAGGTGTTGATATTAAAGAAGAACCCGAAAAAAATGTTTTCGGCAAAGTTGATTTAGACCATATGATTGATGCCAGCCAACCTGAAACAGAAACAAAAGAAGAAATAGAGCACGATATTAAACTTTTTCAAAATGCCTTGGATTTCTCCAAAATAAAACTACGCGAATGTGTGGTTCCGCGTACAGAACTGGTTGCCTTAGAAATTAACAGTCCAATCAGTAAACTAAAACAAAAATTTATTGAAACCGGACTCTCTAAAATTTTAATTTACGAAGAAACCATTGATAACATTATTGGTTATGTGCAATCCTCCGATCTGTTTCATAATCCGAAAGATATACGATCCATGTTAAAATCGATGATTATTGTGCCGGAAACCATGCCCGCACAAAGATTATTGAATAAATTCATGAAAAATCAAAAAAACATTGCTTTAATTGTTGATGAGTTTGGAGGTACCGCTGGAATTGTTACCACCGAAGACATCATCGAAGAAATTTTCGGAGAAATTGAAGATGAACACGATTCCGGAGCCTTGCAAGAAAGTAAAATTAATGATAATGAATATATTTTTGCAGGCAGGCTCGAAATTGATTATCTGAATGAAAAATATAAACTGGAAATTCCCGAATCAGAGGATTATGAAACTATAGCAGGTTTTATTTTACATTTTCATGAAGAAATTCCCAATGAAAACGATTTAATTGAGATACCACCTTTTAAATTTCACATTCTTAAAGTAGAAAGCCCGCGAATTGAACTTGTAAAACTGATTAAAGAATAATTTTTATGAGTTGTAGAAAAATTAAATTACTCATTGAAAATATATTCATTAATTTTGGAGAAAAAGTATTAAATGAACACAATACAAAAAATAATTTTCGGTAACGCAATGAGTATGACAGAAATATCTGATAAAAGTATTCATTTAATTGTTACTTCACCTCCTTATTTTAATGCCCCTTTTGACTATAAAGACCTTTTCAAGAATTACGAACAATATCTTGGAGTGATAAGAAAAATGGCAAAAGAAGCCTATCGGGTTTTGCAACAAGGTAGAATTTTCGCCTTGAATATTGACGATATGCTTGTAAATGGTGAAAAATATCCAATAACAGCAGATGCTATAAAGATTTTTCAAAATGTTGGTTTTAGATATAGAGATAAAATTGTTTGGAAAAAGCCGGATGGATATTTGCGAATAAGTAAACGAAGCGGAGTTTTATTGCAAAATCCTTATCCTATGTATTTTTATCCAGATAACCTTTTGGAAAGTATTATCATTTTCCAAAAAGGAAAATTTAATTATCGTTCAATTTCAATGGAAATTAGAGAAAAATCAAAAATTGATAAAAAAGAATTTCAACAAAACAATTGGCATAAAACAATTTGGGAAATAACCAATGTTTTACCCGATTCAAAACTTGAAAAAGGCGTTGCGGCTTTTCCTGACGAATTACCCTACCGGTTAATAAAACTATTTTCGTATATTGGTGAAACGGTTCTTGATCCATTTGCCGGAAGTGGAACAACAATGAAAGTAGCAAAACAATTAGGTAGAAATTCAATCGGGATTGAGATTATTAGAGATTTGGAAAGTATTATCAGAAAAAAGGTTAATTGCGATAGTTTGACTGTTATTGAACGTAACAAAGGAAAGTATAGATTTGTAACTTTGGATTACATCGAAAATAAGAAAAAGGAAATTTAATTTTTATGGATATTACAGCAAAAATAACGGGAATTGAATATAAACCTAAATTGACAAGTGATTTAACAGTATTTGAATTTGATAATTTTAATATCAATGAACTGCCTGCTAATTGTTTGATAAATTATAACGGATTTTCATTTGGATTATCAAAATGGGTATCACCCAAAAGAACTCGTTCCTATCCTTACGAAAGAGTTTATAATACGCTTGGAACAGCAAAAAGAATAACCGTTATCCCTATTATTAAAGATGAAGGTAAAAACGGAGACAGAGATTTTATCCAATGGGATACGGTTTCACTTATGAGTTTGCTTGATGTTTTTGTAGTTTTTGCATATTACAAAACAGCCGAAAAACATAAGTCGCTAGATGACAAAATTACTAATCAACAATTTGATAATGAGTTGGTAAAACAAAAAATTACCGAAATAAAAAATTATCACAGTTCGGCTTTACATTGGAATTTAAAAGAAATTGAAAACTCATTTCCAGATTTAATCAAAAAAGTAAAAACAAGTTATAATGAAATCAGAAAAAGATTAAATGTATCATTTCACAACGAACAGGGAATCGATCGTTTTGCCAATCAATTTATTAACGGAGTTAAAGATTTTATGCAAACTTCACGACAAAAAGCACAAGAAGCTCAAAACCGTGAAATGCAAACGATACAACCCAAAGAAGCTTTATCAACCCTTACAAAAGCAACAATTACCATAGAAAATTATCTTGGAGGAAAATACTATTTTACAACTGATGAAATAAACTTGAAAAAAGACAAAATTTATTTAATTGAAGCCAAACATTCAAAAAATTCTTTATTACCAAGTATTGGAGATATTAAAGACGGTTTGCTAAAAATGATACTTTATACCAACTTGAAAAATGTATCGGTAAGAGGTAATGAATATTCGGCAATTCCTGTACTCAAACTGACTTCGTCAAAATTGACAAATAATATTGAACAATCTAATTTTGAAATAAATAAACAATTGAACAAAAAACAAAAAGAAATGCTAAAAAAATTGTTTAATGAAGCAAATGAAAATAATTTTCAAATAATAATCAAAAAAGCAGAATAATAATGATAAAAAGTCCATTGAGATATCCGGGAGGTAAAAGTCGAGCCATTAAATTTATAGCACCTTTAATTCCTGAATTTTATGAATTTAGGGAACCTTTTGTCGGTGGTGGTTCTGTTTTTGTATATCTCAAACAAAAATTTTCGAATAAAAAATTTTGGATAAACGATATTTATGAAAATTTATACCATTTTTGGAAACAAGCACAACAAAATCCGGATAAACTTATTGAGCAAATACAATATTGGCGCGATAATTTCAAAGTCGGCAAAGAATTACACAAATATTTGTTAGAAAACATCAATAATTTTGATAGTTTAAAAAAGGCAGCAGCGTTTTTTGTGTTTAACAGAATAACATTTTCGGGCACGACAGAAAGCGGCGGTTTTTCCAACGCGGCTTTTAACAAAAGATTTACTCAATCCAGCATAGAAAGAGTTAAAGCATTATCTCAAATTCTTGGAAATACTAAAATAACTAACTTTGACTATCAAAAAGTAATAGAAGCAGAAGGGGAAAACGTTTTTATTTTCCTTGACCCACCTTATTATTCGGCTACAAAATCGGCTCTATACGGAAAGAACGGGAATTTACACAAAATTTTTGACCACGAAAGATTTGCAAAAGTTTTAAAACATACTAATCATAAATGGTTGATTACTTATGACGATAGCGAATTTATCCGTGATTTATTTTCATTTGCTAATATAAAAGAATGGAACTTAACTTATGGAATGCGAAATGTTGGAGAGAACGGAAATCAGAAAGGTAAAGAATTATTTATCTCAAATTATTCAATATTATATAAAAAGGGAATCAAGCAAAGAACATTATTTAATGAACAAAAAGAAATTTTAAATATTCAGAATAGTAAACAAGCTTCTATAATTAAATTAAAATGAGATGAATGAATATAATTAAGTCATTTTACTTAAATTACCAAAATCATCATTATATAATACCCTTTTTTCAAAATTTTTCTTAAAAATTTTCATAAAATTTATAAGATGTATTATATCTTTGTATAAAAATAATACATAGGTCTAAAATCGAAGGCTTGAATATTTTTATAAACTGTATAAAATTTCATGTCTGTTATACAGCTTAATAAACAGTCAAGCCTTCCTTATATCTTTATTAAGACTATACTCAAAAAATACTCAAAAAATGTTTGATCAATTAATAACACAACTTTCCGGCGAATTCTATACCGATAAAACACACAAAACAATCTATGCGAACGATGCATCGCCTTATCAAGAACAACCTATTGCCGTGGCTGTTCCTAAAAATGAAGAAGATATTTCGATATTAATAAAATTTGCAAATAAAAACAATATCCCGCTTATACCGCGTGCGGCTGGCACATCACTGGCAGGGCAGGTTGTCGGAAAAGGAATTATTGTGGATATTTCCAAACATTTCAGAAAAATAATAGAACTAAACAAAGAGGGAAAATGGGTACGTATTCAACCCGGAGTAGTCCTTGATGAGCTGAACAAATATCTGGCAGATTTTGGTTTATTTTTCGGACCTGAAACCTCCACATCCAATCGCTGCATGATGGGCGGTATGCTCGGAAATAACTCATGCGGTTCACATTTACCAATCTACGGAAGTACACGCGACCATGTTTTGGAAGTTGAAGCACTTTTAAGCGATGGTTCCAAAGCATTATTCAAAGATGTAAACAAACAAGAGTTTGAAGAAAAATGCAAACAAAACACACTTGAAGGAAAAATATATCAAAATATTCGCGAAATACTGTTCAATCCTGAAAATGTTAAAGAAATCCGTAAAGAATACCCCGATCCGGATATTCCACGTAGAAATACCGGTTATGCATTAGATATTTTACTCGATACCGAAATTTTTTCGGAAAGTAAAAAAGCATTTAATTTTTCTAAACTTATTGCCGGTTCAGAAGGTACTTTGGCATTTGTTACGGAAATAAAACTGAATTTAGTTCCGCTACCACCGAAACATAAAGTAGTAATGGCTGCGCATTTTACATCCATACGCGAATCATTACTGGCAAATGTTATTGCAGCCAAATTTAAACCCGGTGCTGTTGAACTTATCGACAAAACCATATTGGACATTACCAAAAATAATGCATCGCAAAAGAAAAACCGTTTTTTCATTGAAGGCGATCCCGCTGCTTTGTTGGTAATTGAATTTGCACGTCAAACACGTGAGGAGATAGACCAAATAACTACTGATTTGGAACATGCATTCAGAAAAGAAAAACTTGGTTATCATTTTCCTTTGATTTACGGAAGTGATATTAACCGGATATGGGATTTACGCAAGGCAGGGCTTGGAGTACTATCAAATATACCCGGCGATGCTAAACCTATTGGTTTTATTGAAGATACTGCCGTAAAAATTACAGATTTACCGGAGTATATTGAGGATTTTAATAAAATTTTAAAAGAACATAATCTGGATTGCGTATATTATGCACATGCCGGAAGTGGCGAATTGCATTTACGCCCTGTTCTAAATCTGAAAAAACAAGAAGATATAGAATTATATCATACAGTAGCCTTAAAAACAGCTAAATTAGTTAAAAAATATCGTGGTTCACTAAGCGGTGAGCACGGTGATGGGCGTTTACGCGGCGAATTTATCCCCTTAATGCTTGGGGAGCATAATTATCAACTACTTAAAGACTTGAAAAACACATGGGATCCAAAACATATTTTTAACCCGAATAAAATTGTAGATACCCCAAAAATGAATACACATTTGCGTTATCAAGCCGGACAAAAAACACCGGAGTTTGAAACCATTTTTGACTATTCAAGTACTTTGGGCTATGTACGCGCTGCTGAAAATTGCAATGGTTCAGGCGATTGCCGAAAAAGCCACATTATCGGTGGTGCCATGTGCCCATCGTATCAAGCCACGCGTAACGAAAAGAATACAACACGTGCGCGGGCCAATATGCTGCGCGATGTGCTAAACCACGATGCAAAGCCTTTTGAAAACCCTGAATTGTATCAAATTTTAGATTTATGTTTATCCTGTAAAGCCTGTAAATCAGAATGTCCGTCGAGCGTGAATATGACCAAGCTAAAAGCCGAGTTCTTACAACATTATTACGATAAAAAAGGAGTACCTTTACGTAGTAAACTCATAGCCAATATTTCTAAACTCAACCGTTTAATGAGCCGGTTTACTCCTATAAGTAATTTTTTCATGGCAAATAAAGTTTTTGCGAAAATAATGATGAAAAGCATCGGTTTTGCAACTGAAAGACAAATGCCATTGTTATCAAAAACTACTTTGCGTAAATTTTATAAGAATAAATCATTTCATACAGGGCAAGCTATTAAAACAGTATATTTGTTTGCCGATGAATTTACCAATTATAACGATGCAGACATAGGTATAAAAACAATTCTTTTTTTAGAAAAACTTGGATACAAAGTGCTTATTCCTAAGCATAAAGACAGTGGACGCACTTTTCTTTCAAAAGGATTGGTACGTAAAGCCAAACAAATTGCTAAAGAAAATATTAATTTATTGAAAGATTATATTACGAACGAGACACCTTTAATAGGTATTGAGCCTTCAACCATACTCACTTTTCGTGATGAATATCTTGATTTTTTTGCATCAGGAGATAATTATAAGGAACATGCCGAAAAAATTGCCAAAAACACCTTTATGATTGATGAGTTTTTGGCAAATGAAATGAAAGCAGGCAACATAAAAAAAGAGCTTTTTACTAAAGAAACAAAAAAAATAAAATTACACGGACATTGTTATCAAAAATCATTAGCCTCAACCGAGCCGACAAAGTATATCCTCTCCTACCCTACGAACTATGAAGTAGAAGAAATCCCTTCGGGTTGCTGTGGTATGGCAGGCGCTTTCGGCTACGAAAAAGAACATTATGAACTTTCAATGAAAGTAGGCGAAATGGTACTGTTTCCTGCTGTTCGTTCGGCAAATAAGGAAACTTTAATTGCTGCACCCGGTACCAGTTGTCGTCATCAAATTAAAGACGGAACACAAAGAGAAGCACAACATCCGGCAGAAATATTGTGGGAAGCTTTGGCTTGATTAGAGCCTATCTATAAAGTGCTTGGTTTTTGAAAATTTAGGATGCTTGATGAATTTTTATTTTTTTCGGTGCAGTAAATGCTTGAGCATTAAACAAGTTGAAAAAATTAATAAGGCGAAAAAAGATAAATTTTCAATTTAATAACTTTATGAACAGGCACTAATTAAGCACTATATCCTATACACACCCACACAATTAACATTTATGGAACAAAAACAGCATCTCATCAAAAAAAAGTAAAGAAGCAGATAAAAAAGTAGGTAAAAAAAGGATTTTGAGCTAACTTTAAGCTTTATAATTAACCAAATAATCCTAAAACTGTATGCTAAACACATTAAAACTGTTGTTTTTTTCGGCTCTATTCTTCTCACTCAACAGTCTGTTTGCCAACAATATACAAATCACAAACATCAGTCTTAAAGATAAAAATGCCGTAGATAAATATGTTTACGTGCGTTTTGATCTTAGCTGGGAACATTCATGGAGAATTAACACTGAAGCACAAAACTGGGATGCAGCTTGGGTTTTTATTAAATTCAGGGTAGGAAACGGTAATTGGCAACATGCTACACTAAGTGCAACAATTTCTGACCACCGCCCTGTACCCGGTGCATACATAGAAACTACCGCAGACCAAAAGGGCGTTTTTATTTACAGAGATGCTATAGGAAGCGGAAACAACAACTGGCAAGGCATAGAGCTAAAATGGTTTTACGGGCAAGATAGTTTGGCGGATGATGCCCAAGAGCTTGAAGTAAAAGTATTTGGTATTGAAATGGTTTATGTTCCTCAATCTGATTTTTATTTAGGTGATGGTGCTTCATTAGCACGATTTTATGATGCTTCTGCCGGTGCTAATACTCCCGCTTTAATAAGTACAAACCCAATAGTTGTACGCACAGACAATGCCCAATATGATGACGATCAAATAACAAATACCGGTATTTTAGTGGATGGTGATGGCGGTGTGGACACCAATGGAGTAGCTGCAATTGACAATCCTGATTTTCCAACAGGCTATAAAGCATTTTATTGTATGAAGTACGAGCTAACGAATCAACAATATGCAGATTTTTTAAATACCATAAGCAGAGACCAACAGAACTCAAGAACCTACTATGATATTTCAGGAACTGAGGTTTTTCACCCATACCCGATGAATCATTTAAACACACCTTCAAGCAGAAACAGTGTGCGCTATATTATTGATGCCAATAATCCGCAAGGACCTGTAATTTTCTTTCCTGATTTAAATCAAAACGGCATCTCCGGCGACCCTGATGATGGGGGCAATATTGTAATTTGCAATATTGGTTGGGCAGATGGTGCTGCTTATGCCGATTGGGCAGGACTTCGCCCAATGACTGAGCTTGAGTTTGAAAAAGCATGTCGAGGACCTGAATATCCCGTAGCAAATGAATTTGCATGGCACACAACCATGGTATATGGAAATACGAATACGGAATATATTTTTGCAAACCCTGATACTATTGGCACAGAAAACTCTTATCCGGTAAATCCGGGAACCGGACAATACGGAAATGCTGAATACGAATATACCACAGGACATAATACTGCACAGAATGCACCTTTACGTGCAGGAATTTTTGCAACAGACACTTCGGACAGAGTAAACTCAGGTGCTTCTTATTATGGGATTATGGAACTTTCAGGCAGCATGACCGAACGAATAGTTACTTTGGGTAACGCAGATGGCAGGAAATTCAGAGGGACACATGGAGATGGGTATCTAAACAGCTTTGGTAATTCGGATAATACAGACTGGCCTGGAATTCTGGCAGGTGAAGAAATCTATGGTGTAAAATCGAGAAATGGGAGTGGTTTAAAAGGCGGAGACTGGAACGATGCGGTTAGTTGGTTGCATACATCTTATCGCGGATTAGCTTCAAAAGATATATATACTGGTGAAACTACAGACGGTATAGGAAATATAGGTTCCGGGTTTAGGTGTGTACGCTCCATAGGACAATAAATAAAAAACATTTAGCTTGAAAAAATTATTAAAAATGATTCAGTTTCCCAAAATACATTTTAAACAAACGCTAAGTTTCATTATTCTTTTGGCAGGAATGCTCATAAACCAAGAGTTTTCATTTGCTCAAAACGAACGTTTTCACGGAGGTAGAGGAGATGGAGCGGATGTAGCAACAACCGGTATCATTAATTTTAACAGTGTGGATTATGAAGGAAATGTTTTCACGGTTCATATAGATAAAGCCACAGGACAAGCTGACACAACAGAGAATACAAGCATTAATTTTAAACTGACATTTAGCGAAACAGTTATCGATTTAAGACCTGAGAGCATTGTTTTAAGCGGTGATGCACAGCCACAGACTGTTCAAATAACCGGCGGAGGAACTGAATATACTATTGCAGTTTCAGGAATGCTAAGCAATGGGCATGTAATCATTGATATTCCCGCAGGAAAAGTGCATAACTCCGTGGGCTCTCCCAACTTACCGGCAGTTATTGTTGATAATGAAGTAGTTTTTTTGGGGGCTGATTTAACTGTTGAAATAAAAAGGTCTTTGGGACAAGAATATTTGACAAATAAAGATACTGTACGCTTTGATATTAATTTTAATGAATCGGTAATCAATTTTGACAGCACTGATGTAGAAATATCGGGTACAGCAATGGCACAGGGAATTATAACCGAAGGAGATACCGACAGATATATTGCAAAGGTGTTTGGATTTCAAAATGACGGGAATATATCGATAAATATACCTGCAGGAGTAACAAACAGTATTTACGGGAAATCAAATTTAAGTTCGATAAATACAGAAAATACGGTAATTATTGATCGGTCACGACCGGATGTTGAAATTAAACTTGCCGATGGACAAACAAATCCTGCTTATACATTTCCTATAAAATTTAAAGTAGTATTTAGCGAGGATGTTGTCGATTTTTCAGGTGCTGTACTAATGTATGGGGGTTCACCAAATATAAAAGTTACTGTTTCGGGCAACGGCTCGGTTTATATTGTAGCTATTGACAGTTTGATTTCTAACGAAACAATAAGCATTTACTTATCCGAAGATGCAGTACACGATTATGCAGGGAACGGTAATACCTCCCCCATATACACCAACAATTCGGTTACATTTAAAGGCGTTACAGGCATTAATCAATTAAATTTTAATGATTATGTAAAAACTTATTCAAATGAAGGAAATCTAACAATTATTTTTAAAGATACTCCCAAATACAATATTCTTATGGAGATTTATAAAATTACCGGTCAGAAGGTTTTATATAAATATCTTGAAAATAAAACAAACACTGTAAAATTACTCCCCTTGCAAACTTACATAATACGCTTTTCAGGGAAAAATATTCATTTCTCAAAAAAAATATTTGTTCAATAATTTTGAAGGTTCTTTTTTAATAAAAAAATATTATCTTTCCCGGCAATAAAATTATATTCGAAAGATTATGAAGAATACCATAAGGTCTTTTTTTACATCTTCTTATCCTCTAAATATTGAGAACAACGGTAGAGTTGCTCTTTATACTTCTCTGTTTATTTCCGCTTTTTTATTATTCTTCCAGCCTTTTGGCTTGGCAAACCTTGATATACCACACAAAAATATCGTTTTGTCTGCTTATGGTATCGTTACATTTATAGTATTATTTTTAAATATTGTCATTTTACCAAATTATTTAAAAAATATTTTTTGTAAAAAAACTTGGACTGTTGGAAAGCAGTTCGTTTTCCTTTTTTGGATACTTTTTTGTATCGGACTAGGCAATTATTTGTACAGCAGCTATGTGTTTCATTTTAGCCTATTTAATTTATATTACCTTGCTATATTTGAGTTTTTCACTTTGGGAGTTGGTATTATACCCATATTTGTAATTTTACTATGGAAAAATAATACTTACTTGAAAGAGCATCTTAGAAGTGCAGAAGAGCTTAACCAAAAAATTAATAGTTCGGAAATACCTGAGAAAGAAAAGCCTACACTATTAAATTTTGTATCGTATAATAATAAGGACAAATTGCAAATTGATGAAGATGATGTATTATTTATTGAATCAGAAGGAAATTACTGTACAATTTATTATGTAAATAATAAAGAACTACGTAAGAAAGTACTTCGGAATACTCTTAAAAATATAGTAAGTAATCTCCCTGAAAATACTTTGCTGTTTCGCTCTCATCGTGCATACATAATTAATCCAAAGCAAATTTACAGAATTAAAGGTAATGCTCAAGGCTATAAGTTATACTTTAATTACACCAGTAAAGAAGCTGCTGTTTCCAGAAGATATATTAAAGAGTTTAAAGAAATAATTAATAGCTATAATCAATAATCACACCTGTCTTCTAGTACTGTAAACACTTGGTTATCAACAAATACAGAATTACAGCAAATTATATTTGTATTTATAAAGATGTAGTGAACTGTGAGGTAAAGGCTTGCATTTTATCCCAATAGTATTCCATTTGTAACAACTCATTGTTATTTATCACAAATTATTACTATAAATCCCATTTTTTTCTTCATTAAAGCTTCCCATTGTAATATTGCTTTTGAATTTACAGTGCATGATTTCAGGTAAAATAATTTTAAACTAATAAATGAATAATTATGAAAAAGTTTTGGATTTTATTTACAGCGGTTGCTCTTTTAATAATGGGCATTTTAATTAATTTTTATTATCCTGTATTTTCTGCAGGGGACTATTGCTTGAATTATTTTTCAGCCGGTAGATACTCAATCGGAATTTTTTCAGCCGGTATATTTTCTATTGGGGTATTTTCCATTGGGATTTTTTCTATTGGAATATTTTCAATCGGTATTTTTAATGTCGGTGTATTTGCAATTGGTTTCTTTATGCTTGCTTTAAAAAAGCATTTCCCAAAACTTTTATTTGAAGCTAAAAAGGAGGTTTAAAATGAAAAATACAGTACTGATTATTTACCTTCTTATTTTAACAATAAATGGTAAAGCACAGAATAAAAACCATATTTATTTGGCAGGAGGATTTGGAGGAACATTTATCTCCATGTCCTCTTTTAATGGAGAAACTGCATATTCTATAGGCGGTGGTGGTGCTATGCTTTTTAACAATGCCTTTTATATTGGTGGCTTTGGTCAAGGTTCTAGTGATATATCAAAAATAACTTCAAATATTGAAGGGTATAAGAACTATGTCATTCAAACAGAATTTGGAGGTGTATGGCTAGGATATATATTAAGACCAAGTAAAAGATGGGATTTTGATTTATCAACACAAGTAGCTTGGGGAGAAGTTAGTTTAGATAATATAGATCAGAGACAAAAATATTACGACAAAGTATTTGTGATAATACCTGGTTTTTCAATAAATTACAGGCTTACTTATATGATGAAATTACAAATTTTTATTAATTATACAGCTTTCAATAAAGTTAATTTAATAAAATATTCAAATAAAGACTTTTCAGGTTTATCCTATGGCATACGGGTTATGTTTGGAGTGTTTTAATATAGCTTATTTTTGAGCTATTAAGAGTCTAAATTCATAATATAAATAAATTAGAGTTGAATATTGCCGTTTAATGATGCTGTTCTTTGCTATCTAAGACTTTTAATAAAGTTATTTGGATGGCACTGAACAGCTGATTTTTTTTAGCAATTTAATATTAATTTTATGTTAATTTAGTATTAAGTCATTTTTTATATTAAAATAAATACTTTTATTTGCCGCGATTTTAAGTAGTATTTCAATATTTGAATTAATTTACTGATAATCAATAAATTTTTGCTTATAAATACAATAAACTATATTTTAAATCCATAATTGATAAGCATGAAGAAAACTATATTTTTTATTCTGTTCATGAGCACTGCAATTTTGCAAGCTCAAGAAAATCAAAACTACAAAGTATATTGGAACAATAGTACACATATTGAAAGTGCCGACGGTGCCTTTAAATTTAAATTTGGCGGACGTATTCAATACGATATCGCCAATTTTTTTGAAGGAGACGCTATAAAAGACAGTATTGGCACTTCAAAAAACGGAATGGAGTTTCGCAGGGTAAGGTTTTTTAGTGCGGGAACAATATATTCCAATATAAAATATAAAACAATTTTAACCACGAGCAATGCAGATATGGTTGCAATCGTTAATGCCGATATGAGAAAAGTATAAATAGCCGATGCAAGTAGAAATGACATGTATCCCATAACTAGCAAAAAGGACGTATTGTTAAAACTTGCGAAAATACCTGTGGCATTAACAGAATTTAGACTCCCTTCTCCAAAAGCAGAAAGTGCTGCTGTCATGGATGTGAACATGGCCAGTTTGCTTGTGCTGTCTCCACCCTTTTCCCCTGTATTTACAGAGTTGACAATAGGGTCGTAAATCAAATCCATAATACCTTT
>JAKIUH010000474.1 GCA_021647685.1 Bacteroidales bacterium | reverse complement strand
TTTATGATGGTAATGACGATGTTGCCGTTAAGTTTACGATAGATGAAGGAAGACGGAATGTATTTTCTAAATCGATTAGTTTATCAAAAACTAAAAAAGTGACACAATTATCGTTTCATTTACCAGCAAATAGTGTAGGTGTTCATTCATATGAAGCTAGAATATCGTATTTAGAAAATGAAAAAAACAAATTTAATAATAAAAAAAACTTCACGGTTGAAGTGATTAATGAAAAATCAAAAATAGTTATTGAAAAAACCGACCCGAAAATTATAAAAGCACTGGAAGCATTTGCTGAAGGAGTAAATCAATACATTGATAATCACAAAGATAAATTACCACCTGAATTTACTATTTTAGGCTATTCCCCTGAAAAATGGAAGATTGAACACTCGGTAAACCTTATTGGGTACATGGCTTGGGATTTAAGCTCGCCATCGTGGAGTGCCGAAACCATTTTATATAAATTAAGTCAAAAAATTGATTCGATTAAGTTCTCTCAAATGCTTCCTGATTTGGCTTTATATAAAACTTTTGTTTATCCTGATAACTATATTGATACAAGCGAAATTGATATGCGAACTGCTTTACTTTTACAAAGCAAAAAGATTGAAGAACTGGGCTTAGATATCTTTGGCGGCAGTAATAATTGGGCAGTGAGCGGTAAAAAAAGTACAACAGGAATGCCCATCTTATCTAACGATATGCATTTGGGCTTTGGAACGCCGGGTATTTGGTATCAAATACATCAACACGTTAAAAACGGTTTAAATGTAACAGGTGTTTTACTTCCCGGACAACCTTTTGTTATTGACGGACATAACGATAATATAGCATGGGGAATGACCAATGTAAGTGTGGATAATATTGATTTTTATATAGAAACCATTAATCCGGAAAATCCAAATCAGTATAAATTGGATGGTCAATGGAAAGATATGGAAATACGCAAAGAAAAAATCAACATTAAAGGAGGAGAAAGTATTGAAAAAGAAATTCGTTTTACACATCGTGGGCCAATTATCTCAAAATTTAAAGGCATTGAAAATAAAGTAGTTTCTATGCGTTGGGCAGGAAACGATATGAGTAACGAATTACGTTCGGTTTATTTGCTTGATAGAGCAAGCAATTGGAACGAGTTTAGAGAGGCACTGAAAACTTTTATCGCACTTGGACAAAACGTAAATTATGCGGATATTGAAGGAAATATTGGTTTGCAAGCAGCCGTTGGTATTCCGATACGCAAAGGAGACCCAAAAATGATTTTTCCGGGCGAAACTTCTGAGTATGATTGGCAAGGATATGTACCTTTTGATTCTTTACCTTTTGAATTTAATCCCGAAAGAGGCTATGTTTCTTCGGCAAATAACCGTACCGTAGGCGATGAATATCCTTATTACATAAGTTACTGGTTTTCAAAACCAAATAGAATAGACCGTATTAGAGAAATGTTGGAAGCAAAAGACAAACTCTCAATTGATGATTTTAAAGCCATGCTTGCTGACAGAACTTCAAAAATGCCGGGCAGAATTTTACCACAAATTTTAAAGGTTTTAGAAAATACAAAAGATTTTGACAAAGTAGAAAGTAAAGCATTAGGTTTATTGAAAAAATGGGACTATAACCTGACAAGAGAGAGTGGAGCTGCGGCAGTTTTTGAATATTTTTACCTTTGTTTTGCCAAAAATATTGCAAAAGATGAAATTGGCAAAGACATGTACCCCGATTTTCAAGCAAATAAACTCTTAGTACAGACTTTAATTGAAAACCTGATGCAGAATAAAACCAGTGCTTGGTTTGATAATATAAATACTACTGATAAGCATGAAGATTTTGAAGATATTGTAGTTCAATCATATAAAGATGCCATTGATTCAATGGAAAATAAATTGGGTGTGCAAACAGAGTACTGGCAATGGGGAAAAATTCATACTTTTACCCAAAAACACCCGCTTGGAAAAGTAGCTGCCCTTGATTTTGCTTTTGATTTTAATCGAGGTCCTTTTGAAGTACCCGGAAGTTATCATACTGTATCGCCTTTTACCTACGGTTTTAATAATTTGTTTGATGTTATTCACGGTGCATCGGAAAGGCATATTTTTTCAACGGCAAATTGGAATGAATCACTTACGGTTATTCCATCGGGGCAAAGTGGAATTCCTGCAAGTCCTTTTTATTGCGACCAAACTAAATTATATTTGCAAGACAAATATCATAGCGATTATTTTGATAAAAAATTTATTGAAAAAGCAGCAAAATACAGAATGGTAATGAAACCGGAATAAATTAAAAACTTGTCCGCCTACTGGTGGATATGTATCTGTATTGACGTAGCACAGCTCTCCAGAGCTGTGAATTTCTACGTAATAAAAATCTAATTAATCTGCGGATATTTATTATCTTACACCTTTGGTGCTTACAAGAATTCTTTTATATAAACATTGGGCTTTGCCCAATGCTATTATATTACGCACCTTTGGTGCTCAAAAAGCAGGTGCCCTACAGCTCCCCGGAGCTGTGAATTTTTACGTAATAAAAATCTGATTAATCTGTGGATACTCATTAACTAAATATTCAGTATTTAAAAATATAATAGCTTAATTTGAGATACTAATTAGCAATGTGTTGATAACCCAAAAAGTACAAAATTTTTGTTGTTTTAAAATAAACCTTAAATAAATAAACTTATGAATAAGAATATTTCACGTAATGAAGCTTTAAAAATTTGGGATAAGTATCTAAAAACAAAATATTTACGCTATCACACTTTGGAGAGTGAAGCCATTATGCGTAAACTGTCAGAACATTTT
>JAKIUH010000473.1 GCA_021647685.1 Bacteroidales bacterium | reverse complement strand
ATAAAAATTGCAAACTTTTTTTACAACCGGATTGGAGCCGTCATAAAAAATTAATTCCTGAAATAGTTGAATACGTTAAAAAAAATAAAAAATGGCGAATCTCTTTGCAGGCGCATAAATTTATGCGTATTCCATAGTCCCGCTTTCCGTAGCTCAGTTCTCCGGAACTAAGTAATACCAATCAAACATTTTTAATATTTCCTTTCCGGATATTCAATTATGTTTTATCTTTGAGCTATGAAGTATATTTTTACAGTATTAATTTTTATAAGCTCATTATCAGCTCTTTCAGCTCAAAACAAGTATTATTCAAATAAAAAAAAGGCAGTTAAAGAGTTTGAAACCGCTTTACAAAATTATAATCTTCAATATTATGCACGTGCGAAACAGAATCTTTACAACGCTTTGAAAATTGATGCAAAATTTCTCGATGCTTATGTGCTTCTTGCCGAAATTGGCTTCGAGCAAGGAAACAAAAAAGAAGCAATTGAGTATTTTGAAAAGGCTTTGCATATTGACAAGGATTATTTTCCGATGATATACTTGCGTAAAGCAGATTTGGAATTACAAACAGGACAATATAGCAAAGCAAAAGCCGATTACAATAAATTTCTCAGCTATAAAAAAGAATCAAAAAGGCATATAAACTACATTAAAAATAAAATTGAAAGTTGTGATTTTGCCGAAAATATGCTAAAGCATAAAGTCTCTTTTCATCCTGAAAATCTGGGAACAGCAATAAACAGCCCTTTGAGTGAATATTGGCCCAGCATTACTGCCGATGGCAAAATAATTACATTTACACGTAGCAACAGAGATACGCACAGTCAGGAAGATTTATTTTACTCTGAAAAAGTTAAAGACCAATGGCTGACCGCAAAAAATATAGGTACACCTATTAATACTGCAAAAAGCGAAGGAGCACAGTCAATTTCAGCAGATGGACACACAATGGTATTTACAGCTTGCTTGCGCAATGATGGTGTCGGTAGTTGCGATATTTATATTTCACATAAAATTGGTAATACTTGGACAAAGCCTGTAAATATGGGAAGTCCTGTAAATTCAAAATATAAAGAAACACAACCGGCACTTACAGCTGATGGTAAAGCTATTTATTTTGTAAGCAACCGACCGGGGGGAAAAGGTGCTTTTGATATATGGTACAGTTTTTTACAAAAAAACGGCAAATGGTCAATTCCGGTAAACTTAGGCGATAGTATCAATACAAAAGAAGACGAGTTGGCTCCTTTTATCCATTACGATGGAAAAACTTTGTATTTTTCTTCATTCGGACATCAGGGAATGGGAGGGAGCGATATGTTCCTTTCAAGAAGAATTAAGGATACTGTTTGGACAAAACCTTTAAATTTGGGCTATCCGATAAATACTTATTTTAATGAAGAAAGCATGATTGTTTCGGCTGATGGTAAGTTAGGTATGTTTTCATCGGATATAGAAGGCGGTTACGGTCAAAAAGATATTTACAGCTTTGAGTTGTATGAAAAAATCAGACCTTACAGAACCCTATTTGCCAAAGGATTGGTTTATGATGCTAAAACCAATAAACCCTTGCAAGCCGATATTGAAATTACCGGATTAAAAGACAGCAGTTCATTTAAAACCGTTTCCGATAAAATTTCCGGCGATTTTTTAATCACTTTGTTTCCGGATAAAAGCTACGCTTTTAATGTAATTAAAAATGGATATTTGCCTTATTCTAAAAATTTGTTTTTGCCTGATAGCAATATTATAATAAAAATTCCTTTACAGCCTGTCGAGCTTGGAAAAGTGTTTGTCCTACGAAATATTTTTTTTGATATAGATAAATATCAACTAAAAGCAGAATCTTTTGCTGAATTGGATATGTTAAAAGACTTTTTAGCAAATAATAAAAAATTAGTTGTTGAAATACAGGGACATACTGATAATACAGGAACTTTGGCACACAATAAAATATTATCGGTAAACAGGGCAAAAGCAGTTTATGATTATTTGGTTTTGAAAGGTATCGATAAAAAAAGATTAACTTATAAAGGTTTTGCCGATACTCAAGCAATTGCCAGCAATAATACAAAAGAGGGGAGAGCATTGAATCGCCGTACGGCATTTAAGATAATTGCTGATTAATTTTTGCCATTTATCTAAAAAATATACCTTTTTATAATAAGAAACTTGAATTGTCGTTAATGAAAAAAGGGAAACAATGATAGGAGCAAAAAAATATTCTTTAATAGGCTTAAAAAATAAAAAATTGAAATAGGCATTAATTTTGATAAAATTAATTAGATTTTTTTTTATTTTTATACTTTTGAACACTCACTGAATTTCTTTTTATTAAAAAAAATAAGGGAAATTATATAAATGTGATTGAATTTCAGTGATTTAGCTAAACTTTAATATTGCAAATCTTTCGATTAAAATAACTGATAATGAGAAATAATAGATTTCAGGACAGATTTTTATACGTTTTAATAGTATTTTTTACTTTAAACTTTAGTTTAAATGCACAAACGGCTATGGTGCTTGTTGAAGGAGGAACTTTTAAAATGGGTAGAGACCAAAAAAAAGAAAAAATTAACTCGGCTGAATTTGCTGATGAACTTCCGCAACATGAAGTTACTTTAAATAGTTTTTATATTGGCAAATATGAGGTTACTGTTGGTGAATACAAAGCCTTTTGCAAAGCAACCGGTAAAAAAATGCCTCATGCACCGGATTCTTCATGGTTTGCAGAGCATCCTGATACTAAAATTTATTACCCTTTATCAAAAACTCAATGGTGGGGTTGGAAAGACTATTATCCTATGCAAAATATCAGTTGGTAC
>JAKIUH010000472.1 GCA_021647685.1 Bacteroidales bacterium | reverse complement strand
TGTCAGGTATATAATATCAATCATCAATAAAGACTACCAACTTTGTACTTCTTACTCTAATTTAATAAATAAACCGTTAAGTAATTATATCATTATTGCATTGTATCATTAAAACATTGTATCATTAAAACATTGTATCATTAAAACATTGTATCATTATTCTATTCATGATAGTTTTTAATATCATAACCTCCATCGCGTAAAAAACGATCTTTTTTCATTAAGTATAAATCGCTGTTTATCATATCTTTAACCAAATCATCTAAGGAGTATTCTGCTTGCCAGCCTAAGATTTTTTTTGCTTTTTCAGGATTTCCGATTAATAAATCTACTTCCGTAGGTCGAAAATAACGTTCATCTACTTTAATAAGTACATCTCCTTTTTTTAAATGTTTAATTTCGGGATTATTTATTTTTAATATATAGCCAATCTCATCTATTCCTTTGCCCGTAAAATCAATTTCAATTCCTAATGCTGAAAAAGCTTTACGCACAAATTCACGTACTTCGGTAGTTTTTCCGGTAGCAATTACAAAATCATCAGGCTTATCTTGTTGCAACATCAAATACATTGCTTTTACATAATCTTTAGCATGCCCCCAATCGCGCTTAGCAGATAAATTTCCCAAATACAAAACATCTTGCAGTCCCAGTGAAATTTTTGCGGCAGCACGGGTAATTTTTCGTGAAACAAAAGTTTCCCCGCGAATAGGCGATTCATGATTAAATAAAATACCGTTGCAAGCAAACATATTGTACGCTTCGCGATAATTTACCGTTATCCAATATCCGTACAGTTTAGCAACAGCATAAGGACTGCGTGGATAAAAGGGGGTTTTTTCGGATTGAGGTACTTCTTGTACTAAACCGTATAGTTCACTGGTTGATGCTTGATAAAACTTTGTTTTATCAACTAAACCCAAAAGACGAATTGCCTCTAAAATACGTAAAGTGCCAATTCCATCGGCGTTAGCAGTATATTCAGGTGTATCAAAACTTACATGCACATGGCTCATGGCAGCCAAATTGTATATTTCATCGGGCTGAATTTCTTGAATAATACGAATTAAATTGGTAGAATCCGTTAAATCACCGTAATGAAGAATAAAATTCCTATTTTCCACATGCGGGTCTAAATATAAATGATCAATTCTATCCGTATTAAACAAGGAACTTCTACGTTTTAATCCATGTACAATATACCCTTTATTTATCAAAAATTCAGCTAAATAAGCGCCATCTTGTCCTGTAATTCCGGTAATTAATGCTGTTTTACTCATAATTTTAATTTGTGATGACAAAAATAAAACTTTCTTCTTAGAAAAATGATTATTTTAAAAAAAACAGTATTTTTGCATTCAAATAAAAACAAATTAAACATTATGGAAGCGGAAAAATACAATGATGAAATTGATTTAGTAGAAGTATTTAATAATTTACTAAAAAGTACTTACTTTTTTTTCAATCGTTGGTATAAAACCCTGGTTGTTTCTATTATATCCGGTGTTATTTTGGGCTTGGGTATTTATTTAAGCGGTAAAAGTACTTATCAAAATACTATGCTGGGTTATAGTCCGGTAATTAATCCTGTATTAATTGTGAAAATAATTAATTCTCTTAATGAAGTAAATAAAGAAGATAAAACCAGTATTCAGAAATTGCTAAACTTACCGGCCATAGAAGCTGAACGAATTATTAGTTTTGAAGCGGATACTGTAGAAACAGTAGTTTTGAAACCTGCTGCAAATAAAAACTCGCATCCTGTAACCATTACTACTATAGGAATTGAACTCAAATATAAAGATACTTGTAATGTTATAAATTTTACAGAAAATTTAATTAAGTACATTAATAACAATACTTATGTTTCAAGAGAATTATCTTTAAAAAAGCAAGAATTAGAATCGATTATTGATCAAACAGACAAGGAAATCGTTAAGTTAGATAGTTTACAAAAAGCATTATTGAAAAATGTAGGAGAAAAGCCGAGTATCAAAAAAGGAGGATTGGTAATCAGCAATGATCAAATAGAAAACTTTTATCATAATGATATTTTAAACCTAACCGCCAGAAAGCAAAGTTATTTATCAGAATTAGAACACCTTACCGGTTTTGAGCCCATCAGCCGTTTTGAACCTGCTAAAATTAAAGGACGTTCCTTAGTGAAAACCGTTGCGGTAACAGTGGGAATATTATTTGGCTTAGTGTTCTTCATTTTATTGATATTAGAAATCCGTAGAAAAGCACTTCATTTAATTCATAAAAAATAATGAAAGGAATTGTACTTGCAGGCGGTTCAGGAACACGTCTGTATCCAATAACAAAAGGTGTATCAAAACAATTATTGCCTATATATGATAAACCGATGATTTATTATCCCATATCGGTACTTATGTTGGCAGGCATAAAAGAAATATTGATTATATCAACACCAGTTGATTTGCCATTTTTTGAACGCTTACTTGGTAGCGGCAAAGAGTTAGGAATAAGTTTTTCCTATGCCGAACAGCCATCACCCGATGGTTTGGCGCAAGCATTTATTATTGGCGAAAAATTTATTGGAGATGATGATGTTTGTTTGGTTTTGGGTGATAATATTTTTTACGGACACGGATTTACCGAATTATTAGCAAAAGCGGTAAATAATATTGAAAAAGAACAAACAGCAACCGTATTCGGATACTGGGTAAATGACCCTGAGCGATATGGTGTTGCTGAATTTGATAAAAACGGGAAAGTTACTTCTATCGAAGAAAAACCGGAAAATCCTAAATCTAACTATGCCGTAATCGGTCTATATTTTTATACCAATGATGTAGTAGAAATAGCA
>JAKIUH010000471.1 GCA_021647685.1 Bacteroidales bacterium | reverse complement strand
TTTATATTGGCAAAATAATTGTACATAAATCCAATGAGAAAATAAGTTATATCCATTTATGAAATAAATTTAAGAAGTGGTTTAACACATTATTATTTTGAAAATTATCAACCGGAAAAGAGAACATTATGAAAAACTTCAGTACGTTTATTATTTTATTTTTATTTGTATTTGCCTTCCAGTCGGGAACTTCTTATGCTCAGGAGGATGTTTTTTCTTTTATGAAGGAATATCTTAATTCAGATGAGTCATCACAAATAGAAGCAGCAAAAAAAAGTATTGCAAGAGGCAATAAAATGGATGCTCAAATTAGAGAAGCTGATAAAAAATTAGAAAAGTATGCTAAAAAAAAGAAAAAATTAGAAAAAAAAGCTACTGATGCCAAATTTTTACGTATTAAGCAAGCACTTTATTACGATAAGGGATATAAATCAATTTATGATGTTTATAATGAAAAAATAGTCAACGTTCAGTTTATTTATGAAGATGATGAGGCAAGAGCCAATGATTTATTGGAGGAAGCGGCGACAGACATTTCTACGGCAAAAAGAAAATTACAAATTTATAGAACTGTTTCTGAAAAAGATTTGAAAAAGAAGTATTCTTATTCAAAAATAAAATCGGATATGTCCTCAGTAGTTAATACTGAAATAGGTGCAATTAAAAAAGTGATTGAGGCTTATTCAATATATTTGGAACAAGAGCAAAAAAGAAAATTGGAACAAGAAGAAAAAAGAGTTTGGAACAATGCGCAAAGTGAAAATACAATTTTATCCTATCAAAGCTATCTGGATGAATATCCAAGCGGTAAGTATGCTTCCAGTGCGCGTCAGCGTATCAGTGATTTAGAAGAAGCTGCTCGTTTGGCAAAAGAGCAAGAGGAAAAAACAAGAAGTTTGGCTGGATTGAAATTTGAAGTTCAAATAGCTGCATCTAAAAAAGTAATTCCTTCTTGGCAATTAAAGCGCATTTATAAAGGAGCTCAGCAAATAAAGCAACGAAATTATGATGGTTGGTTTAAATATTCGGTAGGAGATTTTACTTCTTATCAGGAAGCTAAATCTTTTGCACGTAAGATTAAAGTTAGAGGTGCATTTGTTGTTGCTTATAAAAACAATCAAAAAATTGATATAAAAGAAGCAATTAGAGGAAATTAATTTCCTCTAATTTGTTGCTTAGATTATTTTAAAACAATTATAGAACAAAACCAATGTTGAAAATTCTAAAAATTTATATACATATAAATTTTTTGCTTCTTGCGATTACATTTTTTTTCTCAGTATATAATATTAAAGCACAGGACATAAAGTCTATTGGGTTACCAATAGACTTTGATGCTGCAAGTGAGTATGAGCCGGCAATTAGTAATAGTGGTAATCAACTGGCTTTTATATCTAATAAAACCGGTAAATCAAAGCTGTATATAAGCAAATATATTGACGGGCAATGGTCTGAGCCGGCATCTGTTGATATAATTAATGATTATGCAGGAGGACAAGCAAGCATACGTTATCCTGCATTTAACTATGATGGCAGTATATTGTATTTTTCGGCTGATTATTATAAAGATTCTTCAGGAGTAGATATTTTTTATTCTATAAATCTTGCAGGAGCGTGGACTGAACCCCGAAGTGTAGGAGCTCCTGTTAATACTTTAGGATACGATGGGCAGGCTTCGGTTAGTGCCGATGATAAATATTTATATTTTACCCGAAAAGTATCCAATAGTGATTATAAAGATGTTGATTGCAGAAATATTTATGTTTCGGTAAAAGATTTATCTACAGGCGAATGGCAAAAACCTCAAAAATTGCCGGTTCCGATTAATGTTAGTTGTGAACAAGCCCCACGAATTTTGCTTGATAATAAAACCCTTTATTTTTCATCAATCAGAGAAGGAGGAAAAGGAGGTTTTGATATTTACAAAACAAAACTTTTAGTTAAAAATGTATGGTTACCTGCTGAAAGTTTAGATACACTAAACTCTGAATACGATGATTACGCGCCTACAATACCCTTTAATTCCGATTTAGGGTATTTTTTCATTAAGCAGGTGAGTAAACGACAGAGATTATCTAAAATTTATACAGGGAATGTTCCTTCTAATTTTTTGCCTGATAATGTGGTACTGCTAAAAGGTAATATTAAGGACTTAACATCACAAAAAAAATTAGATGCTGCAATTGATATTTACGACCCGATTACAGCACGGCTTAAGTATAAGTTTAAAAATGCAAATCAAGAGGGTGCCTATGAAATATTCTTACCCCAAGGAGATGATTATCAAATAGACTTTTACAAAGAAAATTTCTCTCATTTGTTCTATAATGTGGATTTTACTAGATTGTCGAAAAATATGGAAATGACTAAAAATATAGAACTTTTTACTAGGGTAAAACTATTACTAAACATTTTTGATAATGAAATTTACAGTCCGGTAAATGCAAAAATTGAAATTAAGGACAGTTCGGGAGTACCTATAAACACGAATATTGAAAAAGTAGGCAAAGGAAGGTATCTGATTCAACTTCCCATAGGAACTAATTACTCAATGAACATTAGTGCACCCTTTTTTGAATCTTATGATTTTCATTTTAATTTAAACGAAATTGTTCAATTTGATGAATTTGAACGAGATGTTGAATTGGAAGCTAAAAAAGTTGATTTTGAAATTAATGTAACTGATGAAATCACACAAGCAGGAATTCCTGTTGAAGTTGTGATTACCAATTTGGATAATAATGAAGTAATCAGGACTAAGGCAACTAAAGATGCAAACGGAAAATATAAAATTAAACTACGCGAAGGAGACAGGTATAGCGTTAGTGTCAG
>JAKIUH010000470.1 GCA_021647685.1 Bacteroidales bacterium | reverse complement strand
ATGCCATACGAAGCCTGACAAACACTGCTAAGGAAGATGAAAAAGATTTAAAAAATGTTTCTTTCAATTTTAAATTGTTTAAAAACTTTACCGCAGGATTTTTACAAAGCATTCAATCAATTATTATCCCCGAAGAAAAAGCTCAGCTTGCTTTTTTTGCTTTGCTGATAACTTATGAGCAAGCATTACGATTTTACACGGATTATTTGAATGGCGATGTTTATTACCATATTAACTATCCCGAACATAATTTGCAACGCAGCAAAGTACATCTGCAACTGTTGGAAGATATGCTTTTGCATTACGAAAAAATGACAGAGTTTATCAACGCATTTTAGTCATTTGTACAATTTACCGGAATTTTATGATTGTTCTTTAATGAAACATCCATCCGCCAGCTGGCGGACACAGGGAAATGATTATTTAAGTAGATTAAATAAGTGTACTCCTTGATGTTTGTGGATGTTACATGTGGTATACAAAAACAATTTAAAAATAATCACATGAAAAATAATAAAAAATTTTTGCATAAATAAAATAATGTATATTTTTGCATCATAAATGTATAAATATTCATTATGTCCGAAAAAATTAAACGACAAACAACTTTAAAGCAAATTATTGAGCTAAACCGTATCGGCAAACAAGAAGATTTGTTGAATATTCTAAAACAAAGAGGCTTTAATGTTACACAAGCCACTTTGTCGCGCGATTTAAAAGAGTTGAAAATTGGTAAAATACCCGATTTTGATTACGGATATGTTTATGCATTGCCCAATGCAAACATTCGTAAACGTATAAAATCACCCGATGAGTTTTCAAATTTGGGTTTTCGTTCCATTGATGTTTCGGGGAATATTGCGGTAATAAAAACCAAATCAGGTTATGCCAACAGTTTTGCAACCATTATTGATGAGCTTTTTTTAGATGAAATTATCGGAACACTTGCCGGTAACGATACCATTTTATTAATTCTGAAAGAAGGAGCAACTTTTAACGATTTAAAACGGGCATTAATCTTAAATATCCCTGAGTTGCAAGAATTTATAAAATAAATTCTTTTTTAAAGAAATTGAGAATCAAACAAAATAACGCAACAACGAATGAAAAAACAACTAAAATTAATCCTTGAAAACGGAAGCGAGTTTCAAGGATATTCTTTCGGTGCCTATAAATCTATTGCCGGTGAAGTGGTTTTTAATACGGCTATGACCGGCTATCCTGAAAGTTTGACCGACCCTTCGTACAAAGGTCAGATTCTGGTAGCCACTTATCCGCTTATCGGTAACTATGGAGTACCCGGCAAAGGCGAAAAGGACAATATGCTTGAACATTACGAATCGGATAAAATTCAAGTACAAGCCTTTGTTATTTCCGATTATACCGAAGAATTTAGTCATTGGAATGCACAAAAAAGCCTTCATGATTGGATGCAGGAAAATGAAATCCCCGGAATTTACGGTATCGACACAAGGGCTTTAACTAAAATATTGCGTGAAAAAGGGGCTATGCTCGGTAAAATCATTGCCGATGAACAAAACGTGGATTTTTACAATCCCAATGAAGAAAACCTTGTGGCAAAGGTAAGCATCAAGGAAAAACAAGTATATGGAAATGGGAAATACCGCATTTTATTGATTGATTGCGGGGTAAAAAACAATATTATTCGCCATTTACTAAAAAGAGATACTACTGTAATACGTGTTCCTTGGGATTACTATATTTCAAATGAAGATTATGACGGTTTATTCATTTCTAACGGTCCCGGCGACCCAAGGCAATGCAAAATTACCGTTGATAATCTAAAACTTGCCTATGACAAAGATGAACCCATGTTTGGTATCTGTTTGGGAAATCAATTAATGGCTTTGGCAAGCGGTGCAGAAACCTATAAATTAAAGTACGGACATCGCAGCCACAATCAACCGGTGATTCATACAGAAACAAAAAAAGCCTACATCACTTCGCAAAATCATGGCTATGCTGTGGACAACAGCAGTTTAAAAAATGAATGGGCACCTTTATTCATCAATCTGAATGACGATACCAATGAAGGATTCAGGCATAAAAACAAACCGTTTTTTTCAACGCAATTTCACCCCGAAGCATCAAGCGGACCAACAGATACCGAATTTTTATTCGATGAATTTATTGATTTGGTAAAAAAACAAAAAAAATAACAAAAAAATGCAAGTTTTGACGCAACATGAATTTCAAATAATTGATGCTACCGAACAACATCTGCATCTGGCAAAGCAAGTTGTTAAACTCATTGAAGAAGCATCAAAAACACCCGGTACCGGTATTGCTTTACGTACCGAAGAATATATTGCGGAAAAAATCAAACAAGGAAAAGCTGTTATTGCTTTGCATAACGGTGATAATGATATGGCTGGATTCTGTTATATCGAAACTTGGGAAAATAAAAAATACGTTGCCAACTCAGGTTTAGTTGTATCGCCAAAATACCGAAAATCGGGTTTAGCAAGTGAAATAAAAAAACGGGCATTTGAGTTATCACGAAAAAAATATCCCAATTCTAAAATTTTCGGACTTACAACCAGTTTAGCCGTTATGAAAATTAATACTGCTTTGGGTTATGTGCCGGTAACTTTTTCTGAAATTACCCAAGATGACGAATTTTGGCAAGGTTGCCAAACCTGTAATTATTACGATATTTTAGTGCGTACAAAAAGGGATAAATGCTTGTGTACAGGAATGCTTTTTGACCCCAAAAGACGTACCACAGTTCTATAGAACTGTATCGGAATAAAGTAACTGAAAACTTTACAATTAAATTATATTTAATCAATAAAAATGAAAGAAAAATTAGTT
>JAKIUH010000469.1 GCA_021647685.1 Bacteroidales bacterium | reverse complement strand
CCCGACCGTAAGTTTTAATGCGAAAACGGGAATATGTGAAATTAGCGGTGAATCGTTTTTGGAAGATACAGTTGAGTTTTACAAACAAATCATTGAGTGGCTCGAACGCTATATTGATGAAGTAAAAGGTCCGATTGCTTTTATTGTGAAACTTTCGTACTTTAATACCAGTACTTCGCGTAGCTTATTAGATATTCTTAATCTTTTAAAAGATTACGAAGACGAAGGCGGTGAAGTAGTTGTAAATTGGCACTTCGATGAAAATGATGTAGATATGGAGGAAGATATTGATGATTATATTATTGATACAGGATTAGATATTAATAAAATACCTTACTAACACCTTACAACAATTTTTAAAAGCCTTGTCATGCAAGGCTTTTTTTAGTTAATATTTCTTGCAATTGTTTCTAAAAACCCGGATAGATGATCAATTATATCATCAGGAAAATTATAATCAACACTATGAAGATTAGGAATATCTCCGGCACCAATTCCAAAATAAAAAGCAGGATATTTCTGTGAAAAATAAGCAAAATCCTCCGACCAACGAAAAGGCTCCATTAAAAATTTAATTTTAAAATCATTCGTTTTTACAAGATTTAAAAATTGAGCAAACAATTCTGAATCATTTACTAAGGTAGGAAACTGTTCGGTTTCACGTACAGAATAAACGATATTTTCAGATTGACAAACAGTTTTTAATTCATCGTAAAAAAGTTCTTGCATTTTATGTAAATCTGTATCTTCAAAAGCACGCATTGTAAGCATCATTACAGCATTTTCGGGAGAAGTACCAAAAGCTATATCACCAAGATTTATATGCACAATGGTAGCAAAAGCAAGATGATTATATAAATTTTTTTGATTTAAACTCTTTCTGATAAACTGAGTTAAACGCGCAATGGCAAAAGCCGGATTGATACCTTTTTCCGGCTCTGCGGCATGAGCTGTTCTTCCATGAAATTCTACAATTAATCCGCATGAAGCCGCAGCGAAAACACCTTTTTTTATAAAAAAGCTATCTTTTTCAAATCCGGGAAGATTATGAAAACCAAAAATATAATCAGGCTCTATTTTTTTAAAATTTTTATCGTTTAAAACCGCCTTTGCTCCCTGTCCGGTTTCTTCTGCAGGTTGAAAAAGAAGAACTACTCTCCCACTTTCGGGTCTTTTTTTTGATAATATCTTTGCTAATGCCAATAAAACAGCAGTATGACCATCGTGCCCGCATAAATGAGCAACTCCCAGGTTTAAGGATGTATAATCAATAGCTTTATTTAATTCAGCAATAGGAAGCGCATCAATATCGCCACGAAACAGTAATGTTTTTCCTTCTTTTAGTCCTTTATAAATAACTGCTAAACCCGTTTTCGCAATTTTTATCAGTTCATCGGGATTAAATTTAGCAACAAAATCCGATATCCGCTTTTGCGTAGCAAACTCTTTTCCTGATAATTCAGGATGTTGATGAAGTTCATGACGAAAAGCTATTATATCATCATAATCCATAGTACGCTGAATTTAGATTTATTTCACTACTGCCTTGTTTTTCCATCGACCAACTAAAAAATAAACAAACGAAAAACTTAAACCACAGCCCCATGCAATAGGTATCCCCCACCATATACCGGTTTCTCCCATACGTTCAGATAAAAACCAAGAAACAGGAATTCGGATAAACCAAAGTGCAAACAAGGTAATAAACATAGGAACCAAAGTATCGCCTGCACCGCGGAAAACGGCAGTAAAAGAAAACATTGTGGAAAATACTATATAAAAAGAACTTACAATTATTAAATACTGATAACCTATGGTACGAACATTTGGGTCAGGTGTAAAAATTCCCATTAGGTATTCACCAAAGAAAACCGAAACGAAACTAAAAAATATTGAAATTAAAGCAGTTAGTAATATAGTAGCTTTTAAACCTTCACGAACTCGTGATAATTTTTTAGCACCAATGTTTTGACCGGTAAAGGTGGTGAGTGCCATGGCAAAATTCATTGCCGGCATAATGGCAAAAGCATCAATGCGTCCGGCAACGGAATAAGCAGCAATAACATCAGTACCAAACTGATTTACAATACGATATATTGCCACCATACCAATTGCAACCACCATATTTTGCAAGCCGGTAGGTAAACCGATTTTTAAACTTTTAAGAAATATATCCTTATCAAAACGAAAATTTGCAATAGAAAAATGAATTAATTCATGTGATTTATTCAAATAAATAATGGCAACAATAAAGGTAATACCCGAAGCCAGAATTGTTGCTAAGGCAACCCCTTCAATTCCTAATTTAAAAACCACAACAAATAAAAAATCAAATGCAATATTTAAAACAGTTGAAAAAATTAAAAAATAAAGCGGAGTTTTGGAATCTCCGAGTCCGCGTAGAATTCCGTTAGTAGCATTTACACCAAACATTAAAATTGCTCCTCCGAAAATAATTTGTAAATATTTTACAGCATCGGGAATAATAGTTTCAGGTAATTGAATTAAACGAAAAATAGATTCGGTAAAATAAATCCCGACAAAAGAAATCAATACCGCAGCCAAAAAAATAACTACGTACATGGTATCAATAGCTGCTTTAACTTTTTCGTAATTTTTTGCCCCAAAATATTGAGAAATAACTGTGGTAGAACCGGTTGCAATACCAATAACTAATGAAATCAATGCAAACATAACCGGAAAAGATGCACCTACTGCCGATAATGCTTCTTTACCCAGATAATTACCAACAATAACACTATCAACTACATTATATAATTGCTGAAAAATATTGCCTGCAAGCATGGGTAGCGCAAACAGCACAATAACCTTAGCTGTATTACCGGTGGTTAAA
>JAKIUH010000048.1 GCA_021647685.1 Bacteroidales bacterium | reverse complement strand
CCAATACAAAAGCAAATATTTTTGCTAAATCTTCATAAATAGATTTTAGTTCAGGAGTATAAGAATTGGTAACTTTATGGTAAATTAAACTTATAAAAAGAATGGTTACTATACCACATAAAAATGCATCCAATAAAAAGTATATTGGCATAAATTGTCCAAAAAAGGGAGGACGTGCTTCAATTAAACCAAAAATTGAACCGGCAGTCGATTCGGCAGCAATTGCAACAAAAAATGCACCTACTCCTGCAAATCTACTAAGTTTACCATCCCAATCTCCATTATGTATTTTCCAAAATCTCACAATTAAAAATGCCATATACAAACTATAAAAAATACCCATCCAAAAAATCGGTGATTTTAAATTAGGAGAAATGATATAATAAATCATATGCATTGGCTTACCCAACTCTAATACCATAACAGACAATCCTGTAATTAATGAGATAATTGCTATAAATTGAGCACGCTTTACAATAGGCTGATACTTTTTATAACCAAAAACAGTGTATAAAGAGGTTATAAAGGTTAGCCCAACACTCGTTAAAATGAAAAATATATATGCTGCTACAAGAATAGTCCAAGGAATTTTTTCAATGGTACTAAACAATTCGCCGTGTCCTTTTACAAAAACCATGATTATGGTAATAAAACCTGCTAAAAGAACAATGGCAAGGGCAGCAATCCATACATTATATAATTTTTTTGATTCCATTAGATTAAATATTTTTTGTTAACTGTTTGACTCTTCATCTTTAAAAGGGAATAACCTGTTATAAGGAGGCAAATAATAAGTATTGGGTTCAGTACCAAAATACTCCATATATCTATATCCGGCTTTGTCTTTCAGTACTTCTTTAAGCCTTACGGTTTCATCACCATTGGTTATTGCGTCTTCTTTAATATCTCCAAAATAAAGTGCTCCATTTGGGCATGCAGCTACACAGTGAGGTAGTTCGCCTTGCCTAATCATATCCGGGCAAAAATCACATTTTCCAACTGTTCCTTCCCGCATCGGACGACTTGTTTCCGGCGAATATTTCTCATCACTTTCTTCTTGGGGCTTGTGATAATTAAATACTCGGGTGTCATAAGGACAAGCAACCATACAATATTTACATCCTATACATACATCTGCATCAATTAGTACAATTCCGTCTGAGCGTTTAAAAGAGGCAGAAACAGGACATACACTAACACAAGGTGCATTGTCGCAGTGAAAGCAAGCTTTGGGGAACCAATAGGGAGAAGTTTCTTCTGATTCTTGCATTTTATATACCTTTAACCATTCTTGATCGGGTCTCAGGTGATGTGCTTTTTGGCAACTTTCTACGCATTTTCGCGCATTTTTGCATTTACCTAAATCTACAACCATAGTAAATTTACGGTACGGAATTCCTTTTCTGGCTTCTTTGCCGGTAAGCGCAGCACAGTGTTCATGCTCATTTTCAGGGGTAAGGAGCGACTCTGCCACTTCCAGTACTTTTCCGTCTGTTGTCAGTACTTTAACCTTTTTTCCCAAAGTTTCTGCTTTAACCTGATTAACAGTAGCCATAAGCCCAGTTCCAAGCACGGCTCCGGCTCCTACGGCAAGTCCTGATTTCAGAAAATGCCTTCGAGAGGACTCTTTACTCTTTTCTTTTTCAGACATAATATTTTTGATTTTAGGATTGTATAAAGTTATTATTTTAAATACTCAGTTTTGCTAAAACCAAATACTATACCCATTATTTAAATTAAAAACTGAGAACCTGTATTTCCTTATCCTGCAAGCGATACAGAGCTCTTATTTTTTTCACAAGTGTTAATAGCGCCTATTTTTAAGTTTAGGAGATTGTGTTATTTAACCCTTGATTGGGGCAAATAACCCATTGGTTTTGTTTGAAAAAATCATTTTCTTAGAAAATCCGGCTTTTTTTATTTTTGGAAACTAAAAAAGCGCTTCTTATTCGTTTTTTTTGGTATTAAAAGCATAGATTTATATGTAAATTTAAGTATATGACAATTATCATAAGGTATAATGATATTTTGGCAGGGCTATTGATAATTTAATGATAAATTTACATTCAATTTATTGTTAACTTAAATAGAAAATAATATGAGACTAATTTTTATTTCAATCAGCATTATAATTTTAATTTCAAGTTGTCAGGGGCAAGATAAGAAAACAGGAATACAAAATAGTAAGGATAAAAAAGAAGAGTGTTGTCCTGAACAAAAAAATGAAACAGGCAAACAAATGACAGGTTCTGCTATGCATGAAGGTGTTTTACAGGAAGCTATTCAAACAAACTCATACACCTATTTGCGTCTTAAAGAAAACAATAACGATGTTTGGTTAGCAGTGCCCAAAATGCAAGCAGACCTCGGTAAGACCTATTATTACAAAGGGGGTATGGAAATGAAAAATTTTCACAGTAAAGAGTTGGGACGCGATTTTGAGGTGGTAATTTTTCTTGAAAAAGTTGCTTTATCTCCTGATGGTTTAAAAACACCGGAGCATGCAACTGACTATACATCAAATGTTAAATCAACAATAGTTAAAACAGAAACAAAGGTAGAACCGGTACAAGGGGGGATTACCATTGCCGAATTATTTGCAAACAAAGAGAAATATGCCGGCAAAATGGTGAAAATTAAAGGTAAAATTACAAAATACAATAAAGCCATTATGAAAAAAAATTGGATTCATATTCAAGACGGAACAGAATACAATGGAAAATTTGATGTAGTAGCAACCTCAAACCAAGAGTTCACTATTGGCGATGTTGTTACTATTGAAGGAAAAGTAGCACTTGATAAAGATTTCGGTTACGGCTATACTTATGAAATTTTAATTGAGGACGCAGTTAAGAAATAATTATTTGGAAACAAAAAAAAGGAGTGCCGGTTTGTAAAGCACTCCTTTCATCCAAAAACACCACAAAATTTATCCGCATTTAGAGCTGCCACAGCTTTGGCAAATCAGACAGCCCTCTTGATAAATAAGCGACTCTGAACCACAGTTTTCACATTTTTTTCCGGCTTTTGCTTTTGTTCCGTCAGGAATGTACTTTTTAAGTGCTCTTTCAACCCCTTTTTTCCATGTATTAATTGTTTCACTATCTAAATGTAGTGAAGAAATTAATTCAACAGCACTTTCAATAGGCATTCCATGACGTAAAACGCCTGAAATTAATTTCGCATAATTCCAAAATTCAGGATTGAATTTATACGATAACCCCTCAATTGTTATATGAAAACCGTATTTGTTGGTATATTGAAAATCATAACGCTTGTGTCCGTTTTCGTCTCTGTTTTTGATGATATAACCTTTGGTTATAGATTTTGGAATAGGTAAGGCATCTTCTTCGGCAATACCCGTAAAAATTTCGTAAGGTCGTCCGTTAAGCAAACCCACAAAAGCAATCCACTTTTCATTGTTATTATTAAAACGGACAATATCTGCTTCTAATGATTTAGGCCGTTTAGGTGCCTGATGATATTCCAATCCTGTATTTTTCTTTTCTTTTTTTGTCGAAATAAGTACCCCGTCGCGTGAGCCGTCTCTGTAAACAGTTACCCCTTTGCATCCGCTTTTCCATGCTTCAACATATAAATCGCCTACTAATTCTTCGCTAACATCTTTGGGTAAATTAACAGTTACACTTATTGAATGATCAACCCATTTTTGAATAGCACCTTGCATACTAACTTTTGCCATCCAGTCAATATCATTTGAGGTGGCTTTATAATAAGGTGATTTTTTTATAAGCTCATCAATTTCTTCTTCGGTATAGTGTTTTATTTTATCAACATTATACTTATTTACTTTAAGCCATGTGAGAAAATGATGATGAAAAACATTGTATTCTTCCCACGCATCTCCGCTTTCATCAGTATAAGCAACAGTAACATCCGTATCGTTGGGGTTTACTTTTCTCCGCCTTTTATATACCGGCATAAACACAGGCTCAATACCCGAGGTGGTTTGAGTCATTAAACTGGTAGTTCCGGTAGGTGCTATTGTAAGTAAGGCAATATTGCGCCTTCCGTATTTTAGCATATCCTCGTATAATGTGGCATCGGCTTCTTTTAATCGTAAAACAAAAGGATTTTCTTTTTCGCGTTCTGCATCATAAATAGCAAATGCACCCCGTTCTTTAGCCATAGTAACCGATGAACGATAAGCTGATAAAGCTAAATTTTTATGTACTTCAACCGAAAAATCAATTGCATTATCGCTACCGTAACGTAAACCAAGGGCAGCAATCATATCTCCTTCTGCAGTAATTCCAACACCTGTACGTCTTCCTTCCATTGCCTTACGGCGAATGTTTTTCCATAAATTTAACTCAATACGTTTTACTTCTTCCGATTCCGGGTCATTTTTTATTTTTTCAATGATTTTATCAATTTTTTCCAGTTCTAAATCAATAATATCATCCATGATGCGTTGCGCATAGCCAACATGTTCACGAAACAAGTCAAAATTAAACTTTGCTTTTTTCGTAAAAGGTTTTTCTACATAGCTGTATAAATTAATTGCCAATAAACGACAACTATCGTGCGGACACAAAGGAATTTCCCCGCAAGGATTAGTAGATACAGTGCGATAACCCAAATCGGCATAACAATCGGGAATTGATTCTTTTATTACGGTATCCCAAAATAAAATACCGGGCTCTGCCGATTTCCATGCATTATGTCTGATTTTTTCCCAAAGTTTCCGGGCATTTATTTCTTTTGTATAAACCGGTTTATCCGAATCAATAGGGAATTTTTGTACATACGATTTATTATCAACAACGGCTTGCATAAACTCATCGTCAATTTTTACAGAAATGTTGGCACCTGTAATTTTTCCGGCTTGAAGTTTTGCATCAATAAAATCTTCTGCATCAGGATGTTTAACGGATATACTTAACATTAATGCACCGCGCCTGCCGTCTTGAGCCACTTCGCGAGTTGAGTTTGAAAAACGTTCCATAAAAGGAACTACTCCGGTGGAAGTAAGTGCACTGTTTAATACAGGGCTTCCTTTAGGACGGATATGTGACAAATCATGTCCCACACCACCCCGGCGTTTCATCAACTGCACTTGCTCCTGGTCGGTTTTCATAATTCCACCATAGGAATCAGCCGGTTTGTCTTCGCCGATAACAAAACAATTGGATAAGGAGGCTACTTGAAAATTATTGCCGATGCCGGTCATCGGACCACCCTGAGGAACGATGTATTTAAAACCCTTAAGTAATTCGTATAATTTTTCTTCACTTAAAGGATTGGGATAATTTTTTTCAATTCGATGAATTTCTTTTGCCAAACGGCGATGCATATCATCGGGACTTAATTCAAAAATATTCCCGTGTGAATCTTTAAGGGCATATTTATTTACCCATACTCTGGCGGCAAGTTCATCACCGTTAAAGTAGGTCAGCGACTTTTGAAATGCTTCATCAAAAGTATATCCATTTTTTTCTTTTGAGTTTTTCAGGGTCATAGGTTCTGTGTGCATTATTCTTTAAATTTTTAACAGTTTAATTGATAATTAAGCGATTATACAAATTTTCCTGATTGCAAGTTATTTAATAAACTCAAAAATTAAAAACCGTATTTTGTCACTTATAATTTTAGCAATCTTGTTTTTTGTTCATATCATTTTTATATTTCTGAAAACCAATATGAAATTAAAAATTTAAATTGTTGAAAAGATTATTTAAAAAATTATCCCATAAAAAATGTCAATAATTATTTACAAAGTAAAGTAAAGTTGGCATGGTTTTTATAAGACTTGTTTTTAGGTAATTAATTAATTATAAAAAACTTGTGAAGCTGCAAGGAATATAATTAAATGTCCTGTTTCCCAATTCATCTATCTCAGAGTTTATTCATTTCATCAAAATATACAAATAATTTACAAGATAAATCAGTAATTTTACCCTATTGCTCATTATGAAATTTAAAATTATACTTTTGAATTAATTCATCTTAAATAATTTTTACAGAAAATGAAAAGAAATATTTTGTTAATACTACTTATTGCTGCAACCATAAACTCTTTTGCACAAAAATTTAAATACGGATACATAAATGCCGATAAAGTTTTACAAGAGATGCCGGATATTGCTGCTGCAAACAAAGAGCTCGAAGCATATATTAAACCGATTAATGAATACATAAAAGCAAAGAACGAAGAATACCAAAATAAACTTAAAGAGTTTAATGAAACCCAAGAGGGCTTATCTGATTTTTTACGTAAAGAAAAGGAAAATGAATTAACAAAAATGCAGGTAGATTTAAGACAATTTCAGTTAGATGCCCAAAAAGAAATTAATAAAAAAAAGACTGTTCTATACCAAAAAGCCATTGATAAATTAAAAGCGGCTATTAATGAAGTAGCCAAAGAAAACGGCTATCGCTTTATTATTGACAATAGTAAGGGGGTTTTATTATATTTTAAAAAAGAAGATAATGTAGAACATCTTGTTAAGAAAAAACTGGGTATCTAATAAGGGTAAAAATATAACATACTCACATTCAGCATATTGCTTAAAAATTAACATTAACTTAATATTGAATTAATAAAAAGATAATCTTGTTTCCATAGGATTAATAGTTCATGTCTCTACTTTTGGCACAAATTATTAACTAAATTAAAAAATGGAAACAGTATTTATTTTATTAGTAGTTGTACTTGTTATATTGGCAGTTTCTGACTTGGTAGTTGGTGTTAGCAACGATGCAGTAAATTTTTTAAATTCTGCAATCGGTTCAAAAGCAGCTCCATTTTGGATTATCATGGCAGTAGCAAGTCTGGGTGTTGTTTTTGGGGCAACCTTTTCAAGCGGAATGATGGAAGTAGCACGTAAAGGTATTTTCCACCCTGAAATGTTCAGCTTTCACAACATCATGATTATATTTCTGGCAGTAATGCTTACAGACATTATTTTGCTGGACACATTTAATACTCTAGGACTACCTACCTCTACAACCGTTTCAATAGTTTTTGAGTTACTTGGAGCAGCCGTTTCAGTAGCAGTACTTAAAGTTATTCATAGCGGAGAAGGATTAAATACCCTTGGAGAATATATCAATTCCGGCAAAGCATTGGTAATTATTGCCGGAATATTGCTTTCGGTAGTAGTTGCTTTTAGTGTTGGTACCTTTGTTCAATACATTGTACGCTTAGTTTTTTCATTTAATTATGAAAAAACCTATAAATATTGGGGAGCTCTTTGGGGTGGAATTGCCATTACTGCAATTACTTATTTTATATTGATAAAAGGAGCAAAAGGAGCTTCTTTTATGACTGATGATACAAAACACTGGATACAATCCAATACACTGGTAATAATCACGGTTAGTTTTACATTCTGGACTATTGCATTAAAACTCTTGCAAATATTTACTAAAGTAAATATTCTGAAAATGATTATTTTGGTAGGAACCTTTGCTTTGGCAATGGCTTTTGCCGGAAACGACCTTGTAAACTTTATTGGTGTACCTCTTGCGGGATTAAAAGCTTACCAAGCATGGAGTTCAGGACAGGAAATGGCAGTATTGGCACAAAAAGTACATACCCCGACACTTTATTTATTAATTGCGGGTTTAATAATGATTATTACTTTATGGTTATCCAAAAAGGCTCGAAGTGTTACACAAACTTCTATTGATTTAAGTAAACAAGATGTAGGTCATGAACGTTTTGAATCTTCACCTTTTTCAAGATTTATCGTTCGCCAATCAATAAAACTTTCTAATGCATTAAAATACATTACTCCTGAACCTTTACAAAAATCAGTTAGTAAAAGATTTGAAGTACCTAGAAAAGAAAATGACAACGATGCTTCATTTGACTTAATAAGAGCAAGTGTAAATTTAGTAGTGGCAAGTATTCTAATTAGTTTTGCCACCTCTTTAAAACTGCCTTTGTCCACAACTTATGTAACCTTTATGGTAGCAATGGGAACTTCATTAGCCGATGGGGCATGGGGACGTGAAAGTGCTGTATATCGTGTTAATGGAGTAATTACAGTAATCACAGGATGGTTTTTTACTGCTTTCATAGCATTTTCTGTCGCATTTTTAGTTGCACTTACCATATATTATATTGGCTTTATAATGGTTCCTATTTATTTAATTTTGTCTGTATTTGTTTTAATCAAATCCAAATCCGTTCACAAACAACGTACAGAAGAGGAAGACGATATCTTTACCGGTAACAATACCAAAGAAGAAATAAATATTATGGAAGCTTGTTCTATTAATGTTACCAAAACAATAAATCAGGTTTCCGAAATTTATGGTAAAGCAGTAAAATTAATAGCTACAGAAGACCGCGTAGGTTTAAAGAAATTAAATAAAAAAGTAGAAAAAATTAATGAACGCGCCAAAGCCTTAAAAGACGGTATTGAAGCAACCATTCATGAACTACAAGAAGATTCGATTGAAACGGGACACTATTATGTACAGGTTTTGGACTATTTAAGAGAAATTGCTCATGACATCGCATTTATTGTTCGTCCGGCTTATCAACATTTTGATAATCAACATTCAGGATTTAATGAAAAACAAGTTGAAGAATTAAATAAGTTAAAAGATTTATTACAAGATTTGCTTGACGAAATTTTGGATATTATCAATAATAATCATTTTGATGATATTGAAAAGGCTCTTGAATATCAACAAAATATTCTTACGGCAATTAATAAATTTCGGAAAAATCAAATTAAGCGAATTAAAGATTCAAATGCAAGTACAAAAAATTCATTATTATATTTAGGTATTCTTAACGAAACGAAAAACATGGTTTTGCATATTGTAAATCTTTTAAAATCACAAAGAGACTTTATTATCTATCAAAATTCATAAATTTTATTAGAAAAATTGCAAAAAGCTCTACTCTTAAAGTAGGGCTTTTTTTATTTCATCAAAATTTTCCGCCTACTGACAAAAAACAAAGCATACACAGGCAAATAAAAAAGAGTAAGCAACGTTAATTATTTGTAGCTTTGAATATTTATTTAAAAACCCCGGTTATGAAAGTATTATCTTTTATCCTACTTATTCTATTTCCACTTATGATTAATGCACAAAAAAATTCAGTTAAAAATATTAATAATTTATCATTTGAGCTTTTAAAACAAATCAATAAAGCTAATGGAAATAAAAATATTTTTATTTCAGCATATAGTATTTCAAATGCACTGGCTATGACATACATTGGAGCAAAAGCTGAAACAAAAACCGAAATGGAAAATATATTGTTTCCAAACAATGAAAATACAATCCCGCAAGACCTAAAAGCGCTAAATGATGCTTTATCATTTAATAGAAAAATAGAGCTTTATTCGGCAAATAATATCTGGATAAAGCAAAATATGGATATAAAAAAAAGTTTTACAAAAAACTTAAAAATTAATTTTAATGCAGATATCAGGCAAGCAAATTTCAGCACTACAGATGGAATAGAAAAAACAAGGAATGATATAAACACGTGGGTTGAAGAAAAAACAAAAAATAATATCAAAGATTTTTTAACAAAAGGTATCCTTGATGAATCAACGGTGATTGTACTGGTAAATGCAGTTTATTATTATGCACAATGGAAAAATCGTTTTGAAGAAAAAAATACCTATCAAGATAATTTTTATACTATTGACGGGGGCAAAGTAAAAACAAACTATATGCGTTCCGTTTTAACAATACCCTATTATAAAAATAATGAACTCACAGCTATTGAAATACCCTACGAGAACAATGAAGCCTCATTTATTATTGTAATGCCTGATAATTTTGAAAACTTTGCTAAAAAATTTGATATACAGTATTTTGAAAGAATCACCCAAAGACTTGAAAATAAAAAAGTAAGACTAAGCATTCCTAAATTTAAAGAAGAAAGTGAGTATGAATTAATTGAGTATTTTAAAAATATGGGAATGACTAAACTTTTAAGCAGTCAAGCCGATTTATCGGGTATTTCAGGAAATAAAGACATAAAAATAAGTAATATTATACATAAAGCAATTATTGAAATTAACGAAAGCGGTACCGAAGCAAGTGCAGCTACGGCAGTAATCGGTTCACGTTCCGTAACCGGAAGCAAAGAGGTAGAAATTTTTAAAGCAAACCGACCATTTTTTTATTTTATTAAAGAAAAATCAACCGGTGTATTGCTTTTTGCAGGTAGTTTTGTTACTCCTTAAATAGCAAAATTTTATTGACAGTCATCAGATGAATATTGTAATTAAGGTGAAATAAACCATATAATAAATTCATCAGATGACTTACAGATATTACTAAAAATTAAAAACTTGCCCTTAACTGTATGCCTCCATTATGTATAACAGGGGCATTTTCATTAAGTCTGCCTGTATAGTTAATTTGCAATTGAAAAACTTTTGATAATTTTTTATTAAAAACCAGTTCCCAAAGCATATTTTTCCCCGGTAATAAACCTTCTAACATTTCGTAAGCAATCGGATTTAAAGCATCATTATTATAATTAATATTTATCAAACTAAAATTTGCCTGTAAATTACCACTTAATAAAATATTTTGATTATAAATTAATTTTATTTCGTGTACTAATGCCCGTTCCGTACCATAAATATTCTGTTTATCCACATATTGCCACGATAAATTGATAAACCAATTAATTTTGTTTTGAAATTGCAATGCAGGACGGTTTTCAATACTTTTTATTAAGAATGTTTTGTCCTCAAAAAAATCAGAAGTATTCTGTAAGCTACTAACTGCAAAATCATTGTATAAAGTAAACTGTTTATTGAGTTTATATCTTAACTTTAAACGATTTAACGCTAAATTTTTAAATTCAGTACCGCTGCTTAAAGGTATTTTTTGCTTGTTTTGATTAAAAATATAATCAACTTGCCATTTTTGCCGAAAAGTTTTAAAGGTGAAAATATTGCGTAAATCAAAACTTAGGCTGATAATATTGGGATTGTTCGATAAATCGGGAATATAATCTTCATGGTCGGATTTTTGTAAAATACGCAAGGCAAAACGATTAGAAAACCGACTAATGAATTTTTTAATTCCTCCTGATTTCATCCAAATACGCATAGGCATTAAAACAATAGTTTGATTTAATTGCGACGAAAAAATTTTTTGTTTTTCGGGCGACTGTAAAACAATGCGTATATAATTTGCCTCATCTTGATACTTTGCGTATTCAAATTCATTAAGTTCTTTTATGTTGTTGCCGTTGTAATCAATCCAAGTAAACTGCCCCTGCCCTGCCGGTACTTCAATATATTGATAATTTTTTATACTTTCAAAACCAAATCCTGTTTCATAAAAACTTGACCAAACAAAACTGCCTTTAGCCAATCGCATTTGCAGTTCACCTCTTCCGGTAAGGCTATTTTCATTGTTGAGTTCATTATTAAGTGTATCGCGATAATTAATTGTACGGTAATTTAACCTACCACTCAAACGAATGCCTTTTTGTACCCTAAAACTTAATCCTGCACTTAAAATTTCACTTTTATCTGATGTTTGCAAGCTATTATTTAAAGGCAGTTTGTTTTCTCTGATTTTATAGGATGTAAAAAACCGGTGCCGGACAGAATCGGCTTGTTTGATAAAAAATTCATATTCGGAAAAACTAAAGCTGTTTAAAATCAAACTGTCAGTAGAATTATTTTGCCATAAATTGTTTTCGATATATTCGCTTGCACCAAAAGTAAACAGCTTAAAATGTTTTGCCATTAACACCTTATGCCTGATATACGAAGTTTTATTTAATACGTCTTTGGTTTTCAAAAAGTTGATATTAGCATCTATTTCAAAACCTTTGCTTTGTAAATTACTGTTAAAAAAAGCCTTTTTACCCAAATAACTGTTAGCACCGTTTAAAATTTCGATGCCTGAATTAGCGGTACCCAAATTTTTACGGAAAAAACTAATTTCTACTCCGCCACGCTGTTCTTGATATTTGTTTGTAGTTTGTGAAACATTCCAGTCGCGTTCAAATTCAACCGAACGATAATTGTCTAAGGGTTTAAAATTTTTATCGGCAAATTGATATTTAAGGCGAAGCTTTAATTGGACAAAACTTGTATCGTTTTTTAATAAATGCCTGTTAAAAATAAATCTGCCGGCAAAAGCTGCATCATCGTCTTTATCTTGTAAGGAGTACTTATTCAAATCAAAATTAGAGAATGCTGTTTCGATAAAAATATTTCCAAAATCACCAATGGCAAAATTAGCTCCTGCGGTACTTAAAAGCTGTGTTTTTGGGGTAATAAGTAAAACTATCGGCTCATACTCTCCTTGCGGGATATTATTTACAGGCGCTACCCATTCATAAACTTTCCCGTTTGCCAAAGAACTTACTTGCCTGTAATTGCCTTTGTTTACTCCTACAAACGAAAAACCCAAGCGATAAACCGCCTTTTGCGAATCATTGGATTGCCGGTAAATCGAGTCGTAAACAATTCCGTTAGCAAGTGTGTCAATAAGTTCATACATAACATAATCAGACGTATAGCCAATACTGTCCACATTAGGATAAAAAGCATTTTGAATACTGTCGCCAATTTCGGACATAGATTTTTGAGCATCTTTTGAGTAAAGTAAAGACAAGGGGTCGTTTTTATTATCGGAATGCCGGTAAAAATTTAACCAAAATGAGTTTTTCCCGTTTGATAATTTATTGGTTTGAAAAATTACAGTACGCGGATATAATTGTAAAGCATACTCAAACTCAACAGTTATGCGTTTATCTTTGGTTATCAGCCGGTTTTGTGTAAAGGTAATTTCAGCGGTATTATAATCAATGGTATAATCAAAATTTTGTCCACGCTTCATCAGCTCTCCGTCAATATATACTTTTTCAGTACCGGAAAGAATAATAATAAACTGTTCGTTTTCAGTACCGGTAAGCCGGTAAGGTCCTTGATTGCCATCAATGCCGGTAAATTTAATACGGTTGTATTTTCCTTTTGCCAGTCCTGCACTAAAACCGGATTGTAACCGATAAGCTCCCGGTAGTTTAAATGTAGAATATAATTTAGTTCCTCTGCTTTTTTTATCCAAATGCATAAAATAACCCTGCGGTTTTTGTAAAAGAAAATCACCGAGAATAATTCCCGATTCTTTGGTAAACAATTGAACAAAAACATTATCAAATTCTTGAATTTGTTGTGTATTTCCTTCAGGCTGTATGGGTAGGTTGTTATCGGAAATGGCAGCAAGTATAGAAACCTCATCATTAATTTTTCCTGAAAGTTGCAGGTTAAGATTTGAAACAGTACTTAAATCGCGCTGATTGCCCACCATAAATCCGCGTGAAATACTCCCGTTTTTTTTCAGTTCATCTTTAAAGAAGTTTTCTTTTTTAACCGACTGTGTTTGTATGCGGATTTTGTTACTTTGTTTTACCTCATCGGACAATATTAAAGGATTTTCACGGAGCGTATATTTTTCGGAAAAATTGTATGGAAAAACACGGTATTTAAAGCGAAGTTTTTTACCGTAAAGCCTTGCTTTATCTTTAATAATTATTTGAGCTTTTGCATAATCGATGCTTAATAAGCTGTCTTTAATAAGGTTTAAATATGCATTTTGAATACTTAAACTTTGTGGAACAATACTTAAAGTATCTAAAAACAGAGTGTCTGATTGTATCAATAGCTCTCGAGTACGAATATTGCTCAAGTTTTCCTGAGCTGATACCTGTGAAAAAAGAATGATAAAAACAGATAATATTAAAAATTTGCCTTGCACACAGGCAAAAATATAAATTTTAGAACTTAGAGTTATGATTTAAACCTAAATAGTGTCTGTCTATAAAGTCATTGAATTGAAAATTTATCTTTTTGCGCCTTTTTAATTTTTTCGGCTTGTCTAATACCCAAGCATTTACTACGCCTAAAAAATCTTAAATTTTCAAAAATCAAGCACCTTATAGACAGGCACTAAATAGAGCAGCAGTAAAAAAAGCCGGACTTAAATTTTCCGGCTTTATGTACAAATATCGTCTTATTTATTTTATAAATTGAATGGTTAAGGGATATTTCCAAATTTCACCATCGTTGGCTTTTATTGCTCCAATTATCGGAAAAACAAGGGCTAAAAGACCGGCAGCAATTAATCCGATAAAACCTATAGCTATAATCATTAATATTGACGATGCTATTATATAAATAGTAAGGCTAATTAGCCAATTGGTGATGTATTTGCCTTGTTCGTCAATACGCTCACTATTATCTTTATTGGTTACCCACATAATAATCGGTAAGGCAAAACCGGCGCCCGGAATTATCCATCCGGCAAATTGTCCGAGATGCATGAGTAATAAAAAACTTTTTTCATTCATTCCCCAATACTGATTTTCATTTGCTTCCATATTAAAATAAAATTTTAAAGTTAGTACTAAAGCAAAGGTATAATTTAGAAACAAGATTTCAAAAAAACAGCAAATAATTTCGATTAATCAACTGTTTTTGTTGATATAATATCTTGTATCGCCAATATCATGGCTTTTTGTTGTTGTGTATGTCCTTTTTGAGCTTCTATATTAATATACTTAATGCCTTTTGTGCCACAATATACCGATAAAGAACCATCATCGGTAACCTTAGAGTTGTCTTGTAAGAGCACATTGTAGCCCTTTTTACTTATTTTTTCGTAAAAATCATCTTGGGTTACATAGAAAAAATTATCGGGGTCTAGCTGTGGGTTTATATGAACTTGGGCAGCATCTGAAGCATATTTACCCCCCTGTGCATATGACAAAATTGAATAATTATCAGCAGTGTTATTATGCAGTGCAACAATAATACCGGCGTTTTGTAACAATGTGTCGGTAATATATAAGGCAAACTTTTCTACAACACTATCGGCTTGTTGTGTATATTTGCTGTAACGCTCTAATGTAGCTTTTCTGCCAGCGGGGGTAAAAATACGGTTCGGGTCAAATTTATATACTGAAGTATCTATATTAAAACTGATTAAACGTTCACCCGATGCTTTTATTTCAATTAATTTTCCGGTAATTTTGTTTAAAATATTTTCTGCAGCTTCTACTGCTGTGTTTTCATCATCGTGTAAATTAAAATAAATAATATTACCCGTTCCTGAGCTATAGATTTTAAAAATAATTAAGCTGTCACCTAATTTAAAACTTAGTGCATTTTCGATTATCTGGTTATTATCATTTTTAATGTTCGTATTTTCTTTGCAAGAAAAAATAAGTACAAAGAAAAATATAAATACAAAGCTCCTTTTCATGAGTTTATTTTTTAATTATTTTTAATGGTCTCATGGAACATCCACTAATATCAGAGATTTCGCTTATTTTTGTACCAAAATAATCATGCCCCTGTGTGTTTATTGTTAATCATGGATGTTTCATGTGATTATTTTTAAATTGTTTTTATTTGCCACATGTAACATCCACAAACATCAAGGAGTGCACTTATTTAATTTACATAAATAATTATTTCCCTGTGTCCACCAGCTGGCGGATGGATGTTTCATAATTTATTATTAAAAAATATATCCGTCATACTCCTAACCGCCAATTGAATATTCAACATTTTATTCCTTCTTAAATAAAATTAACAGTAGTAAAATGATTATAATCCACATTGGTGGTAATGAAAAAAAAGAAATAATTAATACAAATATAATAATCAGAACAAAGATTTTAGAAATTACTTTCCATAAAAAAATTAAAATAGCTGCAAACAGTTTTAAAATAAACAATATAACAGAAAATATTATTTTCAAAAGTTCCATTGATATATAACTATTTGTATCAAAGATACAAATTCTTAAATAATTAATTTCTCAATGTAAATTTTTCTGGACAGCTAAATTAGCAACATGACAAGAAATAATATTCCGGCAATGAAAAAAAAAATTTTTTTATCGAATTATTAAGAGAATATTTATATTTTTGCAGCGATATTAAAAGGTCACGTGGCCGAGTGGCTAGGCTCCGGTCTGCAAAACCGGCTACAGCGGTTCGAATCCGCTCGTGACCTCTGATAATTAGAGTTGTAAGAAATTACAACTCTTTTTTATTTTACCTTAAATTTTCATAAACGTTTTTGTGTAGATTTTATCATCAATGTGTATTCTTAAAAACAAGATACCGGAAGGTATTTTATCAAGATATATTAATTGTTTATTATAATTATTGATTGATTTTAACACCTTTCCTTGCGAATTAACAATTTCTAACAATTTAATTTGAACAGGCGTTTCAAAGCTAATATTTAAAACAGCTTTAGAAGGATTTGGCCATAAACGGATAAAACTATTTGATTTTTGTACCTTGGCAAGGCTGTTTGTTCCGGCTTCAATTACAGTTGTAGATGTTAAATAGACTTGATCGCCGGAAGATGATAA
>JAKIUH010000047.1 GCA_021647685.1 Bacteroidales bacterium | reverse complement strand
ACTCCATTGCCAATGGTCAATATAAGCATTTCCTGCAATATGCACAGCATCAACGGGATTGGCTTCTGATTTACATAACTGGTATTTATACATGCCTGTAGAACGGTCTTTTATCCTTAAATTTAATGGAAGTGTTTTGCCAACCCAAAACGTTTTTGTGAATATTGTTCCATTAACGCTTGCCTTAACCCAGCCTGAACCAGTTGAAGAACTACTACTTGCCTTAACAGTATATGTAGTTCCTGTATTACCGCTAACTTGTGTAAGGTTGCTGCTTTTTGTCCATAAAACAGTTGAGCCAGAAGGTCTATTATGTAGTGTAAATGTACTGTTTGATGTGCAAACCAAGTTTGCCCCGGTAATTTTAATATCGTAATATAAATTGCCAATACCTACTGCATACCATGCATTTGTAGTAGTGTAAACTTCAATAGTATTAGCTCCATAAATATCTTCTGCTGCCTGTATTGCATATGTGCTGGCATCTGAATAATCTGAATTTGAAGACAGATATTGTGTTTCCATACGATAAACAATATCCGAAGCTTTATCAATTCCAATACCTGATATATTAAAGCTATGCCCTAAATCATTTGTTCCGCTTCCGCCATGGGCAAGTAAATAAAACCAATGAGACAGTATTGTTGAATTATTGTGTGGTTCGTTTCCGTAATCCCAATAACTACCATGATATGTGTCGGGGTGCTGTCCTTCAACAGCGCTTGTTGATTTTGGGTTTTGTATATCTCTCAAACAATTGTACCCTTGTTTTATTGTAATATCTTCTCCCATTTTCCATGTTTGTTTATTGCTTGTCGAGAAATTCTCGACACATATACCCCAAATATCACTTAAACCTTCATTCAAGGCTGCGGATTCATAATAGCCGTAACGTAAATTGCATGAATGAGAACAAACCGCATGACCGAATTCGTGTGCCAAAACATCAATCGAAGCCAAAGCGTCAAAATCGGATTCTCCATCTCCTATTAAAATCCTTGACCCGTCCCATTGTGCATTTTCCCAATTATTTTTATAGTGCACATAGCATCTGATTGCTGCATTTTGATTATCATAACTGTTACGGTTATGTTCGTCATGGAAGTAGTCATAAGTTTTTTGTAATGCCCAATGTGCATCAAGTGCGGCATCGTCTTTTTGTGTATTGTGCCATTCGCCCGAAGTCCAATTGTTGTCATTATCAATAAAATCTATGGCATTACTAAAATTTGTTCCGGTATTCATGTCGTAAGTAAAAATTCCGTTACCACGGTTAGGGTCATGTAATCTGTAATTATTCCCATAGCTGTCGGTTGTGGTTGATAATGTCCCGCTGTATCGGGTAGTTAAGGTCCCTGTTACCCCTGAATTAAACATTATTGGCTCTTTGTCAATAAATTCACCTGTTTGTGCATCAATAAACACAAAATTCCTGCTCAACGGTTCAATTGAATAAATATCGAACTTATAAGCAAGGCGAACGTCTTTATTTTCAATATCGCTCCATATAACTAATTTGCCTTGTGGATAGAGTGTAACATTATCTTCTTTTTCATTTTTTTGCCATATGTCGATACCTTTTAATTCCCAAAAATATTTTTTTGCATTAATTTCGTTCAACGCAACTTTTAATGCTTCTTTTTTTGTTATTTCAGGATTAACAGATAGATTTTCGACATGAATAAAATTTCCGTTAATAATATTTATTTTACCATTTTTAACATGGACTTTATATTGTCCGTATTCGAGTTTAACATTTTTGTAATATTGCCTGTAACTTATTGTTTTTACCCCTAATTTGTCTGTATGCTCTTTAATTTTTACCAACCTGTCGTTGGAAGAAAGATTAAGGTATTTATTAAAAATTGTTTGCTCATTTGCCTTCGAATACGGTAAAGCGTTTTCAAATTTGAGAAATTTGGGCGTATTGTTTTTGTCAAACATACTTTTGTCAACCTTTTGCCCGAAAATATTTATCGAAAAAATGAAAATGAAAATGGATAAAAATATTGTTTTTGTTTTCATGATTTTTTGATTTTAGTGGTTAATTGGTTCATCTTGATGATAAATTAATGTTTTTTTAGCATTATCTGTAAAATCGTCTGGACAATCGCACTGCCCTGTAAACCCAATAAGTTTACAAAAAATTGTTCCGTCGCAATTATATATAATCCATCCTAAATCAGCTGCACCCGGACCTGCAGGGCAATCGTAAATCCCTATATATTTATTGCCATTATATTCTATTTTATACACATCTGCACAAAAACTTTTTTGTAATATATGGTTCAGCCATTCAAGGTTTTCTTGTGGGTTAGTTACATCACAAGGGCTTTCTACTTTGCTTTTGTTGCATCCTATAATAAGAATTAATAATACGAACAAAAAACTTTTTATTTTTAAATATCTCATAAAATTTAATCTTAATTGGTGAATAGATTTTTGTCTGTTTTTTAAGATTATATGGTGGACTTTTGTTTTTCATTGTTTCTAACGGTGGCGATATGGCATGAAGCGGGATGCGAGCGATATATTCTCAAATCAAGATAAAGTTGAAACGGGCTAAACCTGCTCCAACCTTCTAGTTTACTGCTTTTTGCTATATTGCGTGTTAGAAACAGTATATCATTAATCTATTTTTTTATGATTAATTTTCCACTAACAATTTCGCCTTTATAAGTTGCTTTGATGTAATAAATACCTTCTTTCCATGAACTTGTGTTTAGTTTAAAAGTATTCCCTTTTAATTTGTTTTGCTTTTCTTGCAACATATAACCTTGATTGTAAATTTCAAGTTCCCACTGTGCCGTCCCGTCAAATTGTTCTTGTTTTGAGTTGTTTTTAATTGTTAATGTTGCTTCGGATGTTGCAGGGTTTGGCGATACGTTCATATACCAGCCGCTACCACCACAATTTATTACACTTACGCCCATATCTGCCCATTGGGACCAACCACATGCATTGTGGGCTTTTATTTTAACCGTAAAATAATTACTGATTGGACGTAATGTTGCTTTTGAGTTATCTCCATAAGGATTGTCATAAGTAATATAACCGCCTGTAACACTCCATTGCCAATGGTCAATATAAGCATTTCCTGCAATATGCACAGCATCAACGGGATTGGCTTCTGATTTACATAACTGGTATTTATACATGCCTGTAAAACGGTCTTTTATCCTTAAATTTAATGGAAGTGTTTTGCCAACTCAAAATGTTTTAGTAAGTGTAATATTACCACAGCCAGTATTTAAAACAGCTTTTACCCATGCTTCACTATACAATTGCGTCGGCTTTACTTTATAATTTACTGTTCCTTGTCCACTAATATAGTCAAGATTATTACTCTTAGTCCAACTAATCGAATTAAGGGGGGAAGGTATATTTTGTATTGAGAATGTTGTAGGTTGGGTTTGACAAATAACATTGACACCTGAGATATATGTAGGAATAAAATCTATTTTAAACTCAATTTTGTATTCCGTTACATTGTTATCAACAGGGATGTTTGTTCCTGAAAAGTAATCGCCTGAATAATTAGTTTCATAGCCTGAATATTCATGTGAAACTAAGCGTATCCCATGAAAAATTGGTATTCTTTTGTATAGAATAACTTTTTGTGTTGTATGGGTGTATTTTCCATAACAGTCCCACCAAAGATCCGTTTCAAAATGATGACTTGAATATCCCCAGGAGACTTGTTTAACATTAAACTCCCAATATAAAGAAGATTTTGCAACTTCTATAATATGATGAGCTTGTTCTGCTGCTCCACCAAAATTAGGCAAATCACGGAACCAGCCCAAAGCTATATCTTGCGTGCCCAAACTTTTTACATTTGTTGTTTTCAGATTTGTTATTGATAATACTTTTCCAATTTTAGAATCATAATAAATTAGTTCGTTGTTTTGTAAAAATACAATTTTATAAATACCATTATCATCAACAAGAAAACCAATAGTCAGTTTTTTTGATTTTGATGAGTTTAAAATTTCATGAGCATGTGCATCAACAAATTGCTCTACTTTCGCAGGTATTTTATCCGGAACTTTGAAGCTATGAGTACTCTGCGCAAAAAAAATAAAATTTATGTTTATCAATATTATGATAGAAATAATTTTATGTTTCATAGTGTATTAATTTTTAAGGTTAATTTTTTGTTAATCTACTCCATAAATTATAGAAAACGTTCCTTTTTTAATGTTGATGATAGTATCTTTGTCCGTTTCAAATTCAAATTCTGCTTCAACAAGGTTAATATCATATTTAGTAATAACAAGTTTCCCTTTTTTTCCTTCTATGTTGTTAAACAACATAAAAAAATTGGGGTCGCTGCTTGGAAGCTCAAAGGTTTTTTCACCGCAATTCATTGGAAATCCAATACTTAATAAATACAAAGAGTCTATTCCTGCAACAAATATATGACTACGATCATTTGGTTTGCCAATAGTAATTCTTTCTGCTTCAAAATTATAAGAATTAATTAAAGCGTTAAAAGTCGGTAAGCGGCTATCCATATCATAAGGTTCTGTACGTTTTTTTTCGCAATTAACGAACAATATAATTGTGAAAAATAAAATAAAATATTTCAACTTTTTCATAATTTTTAGTTTTAAATTAATACTTCATTTGTTTTTAATCTTTATATAATTTTATGGAATTAATTCCAAAGTGAATATTAAATCTACATAATAATGATCCGGTGTTTGTCCTGCAATAGGGTATGTTGCATCCATACCACAACGATACGAAATTGTAACATCAATAGTATTGGCAGGATTCACGCCTGCATCAACCAAAAGTACATCTGTACCAGCCAATGAAACCCAGCCTTGATCTGTTCCATTCCCACCTGAGTCGGCAAATATTTGAACTGTTCTCAAATCCAAAGTATTTCCTGCATCTCCATCAATTTGTGCAGTATTTGATCGTACTAATAATCTCCATGCTGCTGCTGTAGGGTTTCCTAAGTTATCCGTTGCAACAAAATAGACTCTAAACCTGGTAAAGTTCGTTAGTTCAAACCCATTATTAATCTTATTCTCCGAATTAAAGTAAAAATCAACAGTACCAGATGCAATTGTTGTTAATCTTGCAACAGTATCAGCCTGTGCATTTATAAGCTTGATGCTAATAAGACATATAGTAATTATTAGTACAAATCTTTTCATATATCTATCTGTATAGACTCCAAATTAAGCAAATTAGTTGTTTAAAAAACATAAGTTGTTATCAAATTTATTTAATATTTTATTAAAATAGCACTTTAAATGATAAAACAGCTCTTTTTGGTGATAAATGAATATTGAATTCATATTAATTGTTCCTTGTCTTAAATTCTGAACTCAGAGAGCTGAGTTACGGTTTTCAGTTTCTAATGTATTGCTTATCACCTTTTTTAAGGGCTTTTTCATTTTTCTTTCTTCTGAAAAATCCAGTCTAAACCCAATTACTAAAATATCATCGGTTTGTTCGTTGTCTCCTTTCCATTCATTAATAACCAATTCTAATATATTTTTTTGTTCTTCCATCGGCATATTATAAATTTCGTATAATAAATCCCTAAAATTCTTGGTCATAAATTTTCGCCCGCTGGGTCCCCCAAATTGATCGTGGAAACCATCAGAAAAAATATAGAAAGTTGTTGGTTTATCCACCTTAATCACATGTTTTGTATATTCATGATTTTCAACTTGAAATCCTCCCACGGGGTATTTGTTTCCGCGTACCCGATATAATTTACCGTCTTGAATATATATCAAAGGGTTTTGAGCACCGGCATATTCAACAATTTTCTCTTTGGGGTCAATCACACATAATGCCATATCCATACCGTCACGGTTTTGGGTTGCATCTTGATTTAGTGATGTTCTGATTCCTTTGTGCAAGTTGCTTAAAATATCATTGGGTTCAATAATTCCTTTCCCAACAATATCATTGAGCAGGTTATAGCCCAACATCGACATAAAAGCCCCCGGTACTCCATGTCCTGTACAATCAACTGCTGCAACAACATATTTTTCATGGTCTAAATTTGCTCCGGATACAAGTTGTTCACTCTCATATTCAACTCCCTTTTCTTTTGGTACAACCTCTTTAAACCAATAAAAATCACCGCTAACAATATCTCTGGGCTTAAAAAATATAAACGAATCTTTAAATAATGCCTGCATGGTTTCTTGCTTTGGCATCATGGCTTCTTGTATCCGTTGCGCATAATTAATACTTTGCATGATATTTTTGTTCTGATACTGGATTTTTTCCATTGCATCTTCCAATTCATCATTTTTATGTTTAATTTGCTCGCTTTTTATCTCAATTTCAATTTTCTGTTGTTCTAATAATTTGTTTGCTTTACGTTTTTGAATAAATGCAACGAGGGCTACAATAATTAGAAGTGCCAATAATGCAATTCCTGCAATTGCACCATACAGCTTCATTTTGGCCTGTTGTGCCTCTAATTCTTGTCGTTTAATTCTGTTTTCTTGCAATTCAGACTCTTTTTCTAAAAGTTCATTCAATTTGGCAAATTTAACTTTTTCTTCTTCAACTCTGGCTATTGAATCTTCTTTTGCCTTAATGGTTCTTGCCAATGAATCTTCACGAAATCTCTTTTCTAACTCTAAGGCTTTAAATTTCAAACTTTGAAGTTCTTTTTCTTCAATCAGTATTTGCGATTTTTTCTTTTCTTCAGTAATTGTCTGATTGGCTTTTTCTTCACGTTTTCGTGCATCTTCTTCTTTTACATGCTTATCGTAAATCAAGAAATTTTCGTAATATTCTTTTGATTTCTTTTTATTACCATATGCCTGATATAATTGAGAAAGCAGGCGGTAACAAGTTCTTAATAAACGAGCATCGTTTAATGAGTTGGCAATTTGAAGGGCTTCTCCCAAGTGACTTTGTGCGTTGGTATAATCTTTTGCGTATATTTCCATAGTAGCCACTTCCATGAGGCTGGCAGAAATATCATTTCTGTTTTTTAATACTCTGCTTATTTCTAAACTTTTATTGTAATATTTTTTAGCATTTTTTAATTGCCCCAGTTCTGCGTATAAAAAGGCTACATTACTGTATATTTTTTTCTTATTGCTGTAACTCCCAATTTTTTCATAATATTCGGCAGCAATTAAAAATTCATCAATTGCTTTGGTATATTGGTTTGCTTCAAGATATACTGTACCAATTTTATACTGGTAATATCCCGCCATTCTCAGCTCATTCTTTTTTTTATAATCCGAGATAAGAGATTTATATTGAGATATTTGTGCATTTTGCTCCGTCGATAATTGGGCTTGTAACACTGTTGGAGCAAGCATAAAAATCAACAGAATAACAAATAAATATTTTTTATGTACGATATATTGTAAAATAATCACTATTTTTTGACAAAATTTAAAGTCGTTTAACCTGCAAATTAATAAAATTAAAATGAAAATACGAAATTAATCAAGCATTTATTCTAAACGTTAGCTTAATTTATGAAACAAAAACTAAACCAAGGTATATTTATTTGCTTAAATTCTTGCCGGTTTGTACTTATTGCTTGCCTGAATTTTTAAATATTTAAACTAAATGAAAGGTCCATCCGCCGGCTGGCGGACACAGGGGCATGATCATTTAGGTATAAAAATAAGCGAACGCCTTAATTTAAGTGGATGTTTAGCTTCGCTGAGCCTTCGGGTTCATGAGACCATTAAAAATAATTTTAAAAAATAAACTCATGAAATGATTTATTTATCGGTTTCTTTTGGTATGGGTAAACCTTCATCTTTACAAATACTTTCTAATTTAGAAAATGACCAAGGCTTTGTATAATCATAAAGTTCACCAAAAGTTTGATTTAATCCGTTTATTAATATCAAGAGCTCGCTATCGTAATGTGCTAATTTATTTTCAGTTATTTTATCCCAGTCTTTAAATGCTAATTTTAAGCTTGTGAAATTTTTCAGGTTAAAGTTTTGAATTTTTATATTTTGAAGTCCGCTTTTTAAAATTTTATGACGTGCTTTGCTTAAATTTCGTTCGCCTACTTCATAGAGTATATGGATATATTTTTCAAACAATACAGTTTCATTGAGCATAAACAGTATTTCATCTTCAGAAAATACTTTCCAAAATTTGACAGGAAGCATAAGTGTTAAAAATCGTCCCAGCATAAAAGAGCCTGCTGTATAACCTTTCAATTTTTTATTGATACAAACAGGGATTACTTTTTTAAAGAAAGTTATCTTGTTCTTTAAATCCAATAGTAAAAAAATAGCTTGTTGTTCCTGATGCGAGCCCAATTCGCAATTTAAAATCTGGGAAACATACTCGTCTTTGTTATCTTCAAACCAATTGTTAATAAAGGGCTTTGCCTTTTCTTTTTCGTTTCGGTAAATTCTAATAAGTTCATTAAAACCGGCTTTTTTATTTTTTTTTAGATATTCTACAATTTCTTGATACGTTTTATATGCATCGGCAAGTTTGATAAAAGTTTGTTCTTTTTCTTTGTCTAATTTTATTTGCTCGCCGTTTATATATTGTTGCAGGCGTGCCGGACGCATCTTTACTTTTCCGTGATAAATGGTTTTATTATTGCTGTTCAGTGTAATCCAATCGCCTTCTTTAATTGTATGGTTCTGTTTATTACTCAAATAATTTGATTTTAGACTAATTCCATATTTTTCTAAGTTTAGAAAAGCTTGAACTCCATAACGCAAACATGCTGTAACAACATGTATTGCCGCAGGATTAAGGCTGATTATGGCATCTACTTCGCTCATCACCACTGTATCGGAAGGTACAAATTCATCTTTACAAAAACCTACAGTTTCGCCTCTTTGTTTTGCTTCGAGTGCTTTGGCTGCCGAAAAATAAATTTTTACACTAATTGCCGAGCGTGGCAATACGGTAAATCCGCGACAAAATGGTTTTAAATAATCAAGTGTTTTTTCATCAATTGTTGGCGAAAAGATTTGCTTTAAATGGTAGCTTTGAATTAGCTTTATCACATCATTGGCTGTAATTTGATTTTCGCGATACATTTGTACGGCTGCCAGTAAAATTGCTCTTCCACTCATTTCAGAAGAGTTGAGTTGCAAAATTGCAAATAAACTTTTATGTTCAAAAGTTTCGGCGGCAAATTCTATAGTAGCCGGTGAGCTGATTTCTTTTTCAAGCAATTTTAGTTTTGGTAAAAAGTGATAGACTGCAGGAAATTTTTCTTTAATTTCCTCTGCATTATTAAAATCAGTATTTTCAGCATTAAGGGAACCCGACATGATTTCCTCACCAAAAATGCTGCGCACACTTTCAATTTGCATTCCTTCACCGGTATAAGAGTTTCTACTATACAATACTCCCGGATATGAATCTTGTCCGCGTATGGTCCAAACCATTTTTTGCAATATGAAACTCGGGTAAGCCTGTTTGTTTTTTAAAAATGTATTGATGAGTAATTCATTTTTTTCATAAAACAATTCGGCTTGCCGGATAAAAAAATCAATTTGGTAATAGGGGTCGCTGAGCAATGCAGCATCTTTATTTAAAATTTCTTCGTAGAAGAAATTGATTTTACGGTTAATTTGTTCTAATGTGAAATATTGAGTCCTGTTACTAATTGCAGGTTTGGGTTTGTCAGGAAAAAGCAAATAATAGATTGTCCGTAAATTATTCAAATATATTTTACCGGCTACATGATAACCATATAGGTTTTTTAAAGAAACATAGGTCTGCTGCGTTACACCAACGTTTAAGTAAGTAGGCATTAGTCCGGGTATATAAACCGGCATGGCACAACGCATTGCAAATACCAAAGGTGTATCTTGCGAACCAAGTTGTTGTCCGGTCATATTTTCAAGATTTTTAATTGCTTGATGAATAATTTTACGTTTTTTTTCTTTGTTCAATTTAAATGCTTTTGCACTTATGATACAGAAATCAGGTACCGGATAGGCTTTTTGTGAAAGCATTAATAAAACTGCCCCCTTATGACTTATGTGCTCTATTGGGTATCTATTAGTTGAAAAAGATGGTATAATATATCTGTTTTCAGTTAGTTGTAGGTTTTTAAATTTATTGATTTTTTTTAAAAAGAACTCTGTTTGTATTATTTTTAATTCCTCAATGGATTTCTTATCTTCAATTTTTGCTTTAATTAATAGCTCTATATAATTAATTGATAGCTGTTTAGGGTTGTTAAGTAAAAAAATAGCATCTTTAAAATCTATCTCAATATGCTTGCTTTGAGCTGTATTATTGGTATCGTATTCTACGACAGGATTGCGATATCCTTCGCCAATTTTGTGTACCGTAAAATCTCCTTGATGATTTAATAAAAAATTATAGTAAAAATAATTCGGATAAAAGGCACGAAGCTTAAAATTGGTAATTTTTTCCATGATTTTATACTCTGTTTGCAATAAATACTCAATGATTGAGAGAAGTATAAATTTAATGCATTTTATTGATACTTTTAATTTAGTAAAGTATAATTAACTAATTGTAAATTAACTTATTAATCCCCATTGAATAGTTTGCATACTTTTTTGTTTTAATTGTTCTGCAATTACCTTGTTATCAGGTGCTTTCAACTTCGGGTCTGATTTTAATATTTCAATAGCTTTATTACGTGCAAATTCCAGAATTTTTATGTCTTTTGCCAGGTTTGTGAGTTTTAAATTAAAAGCAATACCACTTTGTTGTGTACCTTCTAAATCTCCGGGTCCGCGTAACTTTAAATCTACCTCTGCTATTTCAAAGCCATCGGTTGATTGTACCATGGTTTGTATTCGCTTACGTGCCTCGTTCGATAGTTTGTACGAACTCATTAATATACACCAAGATTGTTCGGCTCCGCGCCCTACGCGCCCACGCAATTGGTGCAATTGTGATAATCCGAATTTTTCGGCACTTTCAATGACCATAACCGTTGCGTTTGGGACATCGACCCCAACTTCAATCACGGTAGTTGAAACCATAATTTGAGCTTGTCCTTTTACAAACAACTGCATGGCTTTTTCTTTTTCATCAGCTTTCATTTGCCCGTGGACTACTGCAACGGTGTACTCAGGTGGTGGGAATGCACGTGTTATACTCTCGTAACCATCTTCTAAATCCTTATAGTCAAGTGTTTCCGATTCTTTAATTAATGGGTACACAATATATACTTGTCTTCCGGCTTTTATCTGTTCTTTTAAGAAACTAAACAGTCTAAGCCGTTTTGAATCAAACATGTGTACTGTTTTTACAGGTTTTCGTCCCGGCGGAAGCTCATCAATAATCGATACATCTAAATCACCGTATAAAGTCATAGCAAGGGTACGTGGAATAGGCGTTGCGGTCATTACCAAAACATGAGGTGGCGATATATTTTTTTTCCACAACTTAGCCCTTTGTGCTACGCCAAATCGGTGTTGTTCATCAATAATCACCAGTCCGAGATTGTAAAATTTAACTGTATCTTCAATAAGTGCATGTGTACCTATTAAAATATTTATTTCATTGTCAATAAGCCCTTTATGTATGATCTTCCGCTCTTTGGTTTTGGTAGAACCTGTTAAAAGCTGTACACCTACTCCCAGCCCTTCAAGCAGCTTTGATATGCTTTTGTAATGCTGCTTAGCCAGTATTTCAGTAGGTGCCATTAAACTGCATTGATAATCATTATCTATGGCTATAAGCATTACCATTAATGCAACAAGGGTTTTTCCGCTGCCCACATCACCTTGAAGCAAGCGGTTCATTTGCTTGCCTGAGCCTAAATCTTTACGTATTTCTTTGATTACTTTTTTTTGTGCTCCGGTAAGTTCAAAAGGTAAGTTGTTGTGATAGAAATTGTTAAACTTATCACCAACTTTTTTAAATACAAATCCGCTAAATTTTTCTTGCCGGATTAACTTTTGCTTCAGCAAATGGATTTGGATATAAAATAATTCTTCAAACTTCAAACGCGCAATTGCATTTTTTAACATGCTTGTGTTATCGGGAAAATGCATTTGCTTAATAGCCTGATTTAGCGGCATAAATTTTAGCTGTTGAATTAAATAATCCGGCAAACTCTCCGGTATATTGCCTGATAGTGATTGTAATGCAGCAATAATCAGTTTGCTTAATACCTTGGTCGTTACGTACTGCTTTTTTAACTTTTCCGGTACGGAATAAACGGGCTGTAATCCAACAGTTAGTTGTTTTTCAGCTTGTTCAGGTTCTTCAATTTCAGGATGTATGATATTTATTCTATTGGCAAATTTTCCGGGTTTTCCGAAGATAATGTACTCTTTGTTTACTTTTAAATTTTGCTGTATCCACTTAATTCCTTTAAACCAAAGTAGCTCAATACTGCCTGTTTCGTCAGCAAATTGTGCAACAAGCCGCTCTTTATATTTTTGACCTTGTAAGTTGAAACTTAAAATTCTTCCCCGTAGCTGAATATAAGGCATTTCAGTATCAATTTCACTGATTTTATGAAATTGACTACGGTCTATATGCTTGTATGGGAAGTAGTACAATAAGTCTTTTATTGTAGCAATATTTAGCTCGTTTCGGAGCGTTTCCGCTTTTTTGGGACCCACACCTTGCAAATAGGTAATATCACTGTCAATGTTTAATTTTTGCACAGTTTACTTTAAAATTTTCATAGTTCACTTTAATTCATGCTCTTTCTATACGAAAATATGTTGTTTTCTTTTGAGTATAAAGGGTTTTTATTGATATTTTTTAGTGAGTTATTAACAATATCGTGTAGTCAAGTTCATACTCAAAGAGTATTTTAGAGCTGCGAGCCAAGTACAAATGAAGGATAGTAGGAAAATGGCAGTAACAATCCGCCAAAGGGCGGACAAGTTTTAATAATATTCAATACTCAATTAACAATGAAAGCAAAACCGGCAACCAGCAGCCGGTAACATTTTAACAATTTACAACAGTGCTCAAAGAGCCATAATAGCCTTCATCCAATCAACTCAATAATTGAATTGTGTGCAAAAGTCGCTTAATCCGTTTAGGGTCAGGAGCATTTTGCCAATTACCCTTTTCTTTAAAATAAGAACCAATAATAAATGCATCAGCATACGGATAAAATTCTGCAATATTTTTATCGGTAATTCCCGAACCTATTAAAACCGGTAGTTTTACAGTATTTTTAACGGCTTTAAGTTCATTAATATCGGCTTTTTTACCTGTTGATGAACCTGTTAAAATAACACCATCGCTTAAAAAAAACTCGGCTGCCTCTGCCGTTTCAGCGATACTTATATCGGAGCTTATAGCATGGGCACTGTGTTTTTTCTTAATGTCTGTAAAAATTAAAATATCGTCTGCACCAATTAATTTCCTATATCTAAGTAACTCGGCAGCTGATGATTCGATATAGCCTTCATCGGCAATATGAGCAAAAACAAAACCTTCAACTCTAATAAAATCGGCTACGGCACTGTGTGCAGCTGCTAAAGCTGCTTTATTTGCACCTGCTAATATTTGTATTCCACAGTATAAACCGGTTTTTCTTTTAATCTCATAGGCTATTATGGCTGTTAGTGTTGCTACTTCGTCACCGACAGTTTTGTTCAAATAGGGAACATCATGCATGTTTTCTATCATAACAGCCTCTATTCCATTTTGAGCATATGTTTTAGCCTCTTCAAGTGCTTTATTTATAATATATTGTGGATTTTGCGTGTTTTTTGGGGTTCCGGGCATTGCTTCGAGATGAATCATCCCTATAATTATTTTATGTTGAGCTAATTGCTTTTTAAATGCCTTTTTTTGGCTCATTTTATCGGATGTAAAGTATTATAGAAATATGTAAAGAAAAATATATTTAATGAATAATACACTGTCTATCAGCATGTTAATCAATTTATTTTAAGCCGATCTTTAAATTGCTTTAAAATTATCGTTAGATTTAATGCTCTATAAATCAATAAGGTATAAATTTTAAAATCATAAAAAGTAAATAATACCTTACAAAATATCAAAAAATATTGATTTTTTGACAAAAATACACTTAATTCATTAAATCCCAATAAAGTAAGGTGTTTACTTAAAGTTTAAGTTTAAGTCTTTGATTTTCTATAATTTAATATCTATATTATTGAATAAGATTTAAACAAATATCGTGCTAAAATTTATTCTCGAAAAAATATTTTTTTTACGGTCCGGCAAATTATATCAAAATCTTAAATTCGCAGATTATGTTCATAACAAAAAATCAGTTAGCAAATAAAGGCAATAATCTATCCAAAGGATATGAAGTTTTAATAATTAAAAAACGGGACAATTACTAAATAACAATATTTTTTTACTTTTGCAATCTTATGGACAGATATACAAATTTACAATCGAACAGCATAAAATTTATTTTGCAAGGCTTCTTTTTTGCCGGTGCTATGGCAATTGCTGAACCGTCAACTGTATTACCGTTAATTGTGCATTATTTTAGTGGTAGTAATGTTTTGGTAGGTACTTTTTCTGCCTTATTACGTGGAGGTGCTATATTAATGCAATTGTATGCTGCATTTCATGCTCAATCATATCCAAAAGTTTTGCCTTTTTTAAAAAGAGTTTTTGTATTTCGATTTTTATCATGGTTTTCATTAGGTTTAATTATTTATTTTTTTAGCGAAAATCATCAGTTTGTTTTATTGCTTTTTGCAATTGGTATGTTTGTGTTTTCTTTTTCAGCAGGATTTGGAGCCGTTTATTATCAGGAACTATTGGGAAAATCTTTTACAAAAGAATATAGAGGTAAGGTTTTGGCGGGGAGACAATTTGCTTCAGGCCTTGCAGGTATTTTAAGTGGAGGTATTTCAGCATATTTTTTAACAAATTATCATCCGCCTTATAGTTTTGCTTATATTTTTTTGGTAAGCGGTTTAATTATGGCTTTTAGTTTTTCATTTATGCTTTTTTTTAAAGAGAATGAAAAGACAAATATTTCAAAAAAAGAAAGCAAATTTGGTAAATTTATACACAATGCTATTATTTTACTAAAAGCAGATAGAAATTTGCGTTTGCAAATTATTTCCCGGCTTATTGCTTATAGTTTTTGGTTTATTGTTCCTTTTATTATTTTAAATGCGAAAGACCGGATAGGTATTAGCGGAAAAGATGTGGGTTTTATTATATCTTTACAAATGGCCGGCGCAATGTTGAGCAATTTGTTATGGGGTAAACTGTCTTCAAGTGGAAAAAACCGTTTAATTATACTTCTTTCCTACTCTTTAATTGCAATTGCCATTATCTTATCTGTTATTGCTAATCATATTTATTATTATTATTTCGTATTTTTTATTGCCGGTGCAGCAATTGATGGTTTTCGCTTGGCTTTTAGTAATTTGATTCTTATCATAGCTCCTGAAGATAAACGACCGGTTTATATAGCTGTACAAAATAATATTACATCATTAGGAATGTTTTTTTCAATACCCGGCGGCGCATTAGTGAGCTTATTGGGTTTTAATACTGTTGGTTGGATGACTGTAATTATTTTGTTATCAGGATTATTAATGAGCTTTAAATTAAAAAGAGCATAGTCTTCGTAAAGTTTATTGTTGGTGAAATAGTAGATGATAATTTTCGTTAAAATTTTGTAACTTTGTAATAAATGCAAAAAAATGATAAAAGTTGCAAATCCGATATACGATGTGGTCTTCAAATACCTTATGGAAGATAAGCGTATTGCCAAATTAATTATTTCATCGCTTATTGAATTGGAAATAATTGATTTGGAATTTAAGCCGCAGGTATTTGCACGAAACATGAAAGAAAAAATCATCACGGTTTACCGTATTGATTTTAAAGCACGCATTAAACTTAAAGACAATACCGAGCAGATTGTACTTATTGAATTACAAAAAGCAAAATTTCCTGCAGATATTATGCGCTTTCGCCGTTATCTTGGTAATCAATATGCACATAAGGACAATGTGATGATGCTTGAAGAATCGCCTGAAAGCTATGCTTTACCCATTATTACCATTTATTTTTTGGCTTACCCTTTGGAAACTTATCCCGATATTCCGATAATAAAAGTATCCCGGCAATATATCGATCATTCAACAAAACAAGTCCTTGGAGATAAAAAAGAATATTTTATCGAAAGCTTGACTCATGATAGTATAATTGTACAAGTTCAAGCAATCAGAAATAAAAAAAGAAGAAAAAAATCAGGAAACCTTCACCCGATCAGGTGATTGAAGTCCGGGGTGCGCGGCAGAATAATCTGAAGGGGATTGATCTGGATATCCCGGTCGGGAAACTGAATGTCATTACCGGGCCGAGCGGTTCGGGGAAATCTTCGCTGGCTTTTCAAACTCTTTATGCGGAAGGGCAACGTCGCTATGTGGAGACTTTTTCGCCTTACACTCGGCAGTTTTTTGACCGGATGGATAAGCCGCAGG
>JAKIUH010000046.1 GCA_021647685.1 Bacteroidales bacterium | reverse complement strand
ATTGTTTTCCATTTACCGGCTTCGTTTTGTGCTGATGTTATAAAAACAGGCACTTGAATGTTTTTTGCCGACTGTGTGATGTAATCTTTCAATTTTCCAAATCTCCCAAAATATTCGGCAGGTGAAAAAGCCAAAACACCCGAAATTAAATCGGGATAATCTCCCGCTATCTTTAAAACTAAGGCAGAAGAATAAGAACTCCCCCAAATGATAATTTTTGCCTTAGGAAAATTCTTTTTTACGTAGTAAATAGCTTCCAGAATATCAGGAATTGCATCTAAGTATTTAGTGCCTTTACCTTTTTTATTTGCATCTGCCTTTGTTTGATTTTTTATATTATTTACTTCATTTCCACTTCGTTGATCAATAGCCATTGCGTTAAATCCTAATGTATTTATCCAAGGTGCTATTTCAACATATTCTCCACGACTCCATCCTGCTTGATGAAAAAATATTATAAATGGAGCTGATTTATCATGGGGTGCGTATAAATCAGCACTTATTTTAACACTGTCGCTTGCAGTAAAACTAATTGCTTGTTGTGCATTTACGCTAAATATACTTGCAACTACACACAGAAAAGAGAAAATGAAATTTTTTCTAATATTTTTTACAATCATAATTATCTATTTTTATCATTAAGCAATAAAGATAGATAATTATGTTTAAGCAATAAATTGCTTATTTATAATGTTGGGGAACTTGCTTTTGAAATGGACTATATAGCTAAAATTTATCTAATGGCTATTAATTAGTGTTATATATTTGATATTCAGAAACTTGAATATAGTAACTAATAAAAATGCTGAATTATTCTGAACTAAGCCTAATTTTCCAACTTTCTTATTTTTATTTTTTGTTCTTCCAAAATTTTCTTCGTAGAAAGTAGTCCGCAAGCTGCTTCAATATCTTGTCCGCGTGAAGCGCGAATAGTGGTGACAATACCTTTGGCTTTAAGTAGTCGCTGAAACTCAAAGATAGTGGCATCATCCGAGCCTTTTATGTCAATACCGGGCACCTGATGAAAACGAATCAAATTAATTCGGCATTTAATACCATTGAGTATTCTTGCCAGTTCTTTTACATGTTGCGGGCTATCGTTTACACCTTTAAACATTATGTATTCAAATGAAACGCGCCTTTGGCGTCCAAATTCCCAATTACGGATAATTTCCAGTACTTTTTTTATCGGTTGTGTTTTTTGTACCGGCATTAATCGCAGGCGTTCATCATCAAAAGGTGTATGTAAACTAATTGCCAGATGACAATTGCTTTTTTCCAAAAATTCTTGTAATGATTTAATCACACCAATACTTGAAACGGTAATTCGTTTGGGACTCATTGCAAAACCATAATCAGCAGTGAGTATTTCAAGGGCTTTCAGTACTTCCGTAAGATTATCAAAAGGTTCACCCATACCCATAAATACAATGTTTGAAACTTCATCACTTTCAGGGATACTACGCAATTGATTAAGAATTTCACCGGCAGTTAAATTATTTTGGAAACCTTGTTTTCCGGTCATGCAAAAAGTACAAGCCATTTTACAACCTACTTGTGAAGATACACAAAGCGTATTGCGTTTTTCTTCCGGAATATAGGCTGTTTCAATATACTTGTTATTATGTGTGGCAAAAAGGTATTTTTTTGTTCCATCTGTCGATACTTTTACACTTTGCGGTTCTGATATTCCAATTTCATAGTATTCATTAAGTTTACTGCGCGCATTTTTTGATAAATTGGTCATTTCATCTATTGATGAAACTTTTTTATCGTAAAGCCATTGGGCTATTTGTTTAGCTGTGTACTTAGGTAAAGCGTGTTTCTCAGCAAGTTCTTTTAGTTCGTTTAATGTTTTTCCGAAAAGTGTTTCTTTATTGTTCATATTTTTTTATTATTCGCTGCAAAATTAGTAAATAATGTACAATTAATACTTTTTTGTTCGTTTTCGGACAATATTATTTTACTATATTATCATTTATTTGGCTTAATTTGTTGATAATTAAGAGGATATGTGTTCGGGCATTTTTATTGTATGTTTTATTTTGCGGACATACCCAATTTTATAATTTTGTTAAGTGTTTGTACACAATTTTAATATCAGTTTCATTAAGAAATAGATGATTAAAAATTATCTATTACTTACTTTAAGAAAAATATTGCATAATCGCAGCTATGCGCTGATTAATATCATGGGCTTGGCAGTAGGTTTGGCATCATTTATTATCATAATGCTTTATGTATATGATGAATACAGCTATGATAAATACCATGCCAAACACGAACGAATTTACCGTATAGCCAGTGAAATGAATTTTAAAGGTGTTGGTGAGAAATCATCCAGCCAACCCTTTCCTTTAGGTGAAACTTTATACAAAGATTATCCTGAATACATTGAAAATTTTGTTCGTTTTTTTAATCTGCAAAAATCGGTATTTACGGTTGCTTATGAGGACAGGGTTTTTAATGAAACACGCTTTTTCTATGCTGATACATCGGTTTTTAGCATCTTCGATTTTAATTTAATTTCAGGAGATAAGTACAAAGTACTTAAAGAGCCTTTTACAATAGTGATTACTAAATCTACTGCAAAAAAATATTTTGGTAATGAAAATCCGGTAGGAAAAAGCCTGAAAGTTGATAATCGTTTGGAATATGAAATAACAGGTGTTGTTGAAGATGTTCCTGCACAATCACATTTTAAATTTGATTTTTTGGCTTCGTTTGCTTCTTTAAAATATATGTTTCGCAGTGAGCAGATGCTTAAGGACTGGGTTTGGAATCCTTGTTGGACCTATATTTTATTAAAGCCGGAAAATAGAGCCGGAAAATTAGCAGAAAAATTACCCGATTTTGTCAATAAATACATAAAAATCGGTAAAAATGAACGTTATGAATTGTATCTTCAAGCTTTAGATAATATTCATTTACAATCAAATCTGGATTATGAAATTGAAAAAAACGGGAAAGAAGAATATGTGCAAATTTTAATGATTATTGCTATCCTGATATTGTCTATCGCTTCTATTAATTTTATTAATTTGGCAACAGCAGGGACTGCCAACAGAGCTAAGGAGATTGGGATAAAAAAAGTAGTGGGTGGAACACGAAACCAACTTGTCTTGCAATTTTTAATTGAATCGCTTATTATTACTTTTATTAGTTTACTGATTGCGATTAGTTTGGTTGAATTATTTTTACCTGCTTTTAGCAATATTTCCGGTAAGGTGGTAAGTAACGATTTTCGTTTTCGTTTTGAAACAATTGCGGGATTATTTGTTTTGGGTGTTTTAACTGCTATTATATCAGGGATTTACCCTGCTTTATATATGTCCGGTTTAGCAGTTTTAAAATTGTTGCGTGGAATAATCCGTCAATCAAAATCGGCAAAAAAAGTACGAAAAATGCTTGTTCTGGTGCAACTTACTATCTCAATTGCTTTAATTATTGTGGCTGTGGGTATATTTATGCAGTTAAAATATCTGCATACCAAAGATTTGGGTTTTAAAAACAGAGAAATTATTATATTAAATTCTGAGTTTAGTAATATTGCTTTTAATTTTAATAGTTTTAAAAATGATTTATTGAAAGATTCACTGATTAAGTATGTTACCGGTATGGATTACATTATCGGGCAAAGTCATAACACTCATTTTTTTGTGCCTGAAAATTATCCCGAAACCGAATTACAGTTTTATCCCTCATTATTTGTTCGTGATGATTTTGTTAAAACCTTTGATATAACTATAGTGGCAGGTAAGGATTTTACCGAGAATGAAAAAAGAGCAGGAAAAGAGGTGTTGGTTAATGAAGAAATGCTTAACTATTTAGGCTATGAAGATTATGATAGTATTTTGGGTAAAAAATTTCGTACTTCGCAAGGCAGTGCCGAAGTTCGCGGTGTAATAAGCAATATAAACGTAAGTTCATTGCATACAAAAGTTGAACCTTTTATTATCAGTATTTATTCATCACAAGAAGCAAGAACAAGTAAAACTCGCTTTGTTGCTATACAGGTGCAAAAAGAACACTTGGATAAAAGCCTTAAACATATTGAAATGTTATGGAATAAATACGAGCCGAATCGTCCGTTTGAATATCTTTTTTTAAAAAACGAACTGGATAAACATTATAAAGGAGAAAATGTATTGGCTGATTTAGCCGGTATTTTTACTCTTTTGTCTATTGTTATTTCATCCATTGGTATTTGGGCACTGACTGCGTATATTACCGAAACCAGAACTAAGGAAATCGGTATCCGTAAAGTTTTGGGGGCATCGCTTTGGAATATTGTTAAACTGATTAATAAAGAATTTGCCGGTATCTTTTTATTGGCTAATTTAATTGCATGGACTCTGGCATATTATGCCCTAAGAATTTGGATTGATAATTTTGCTTATCGTATTGAAATTAGTTTTTGGATTTTTCTCGCAGCGCTTATGTTTTCCTTATTCAATGTTGTTTTAACCATAAGCCACAAATCACTTATAGCTGCATCAAAAAACCCTGTTGATGCATTAAAATATGAATAACTTATGTGTAATTTATTGATTATTAGATAATTGTTTTTGTTTTTTTGATTATATCATCTTACGTTTTTTCATCATAAAAATTACAATTTCAGCTATCTCATTATTATTTAGATTTTTAACATTAAATGTTACATCAAAAACTTTTTCGCAAGCATTTTTTGTTAAAAATGATTTCCGCAAGGCAGCACGCTTTTGATCAATATCATTGGCAATTTTTTCAACTTCTTTAATATTTTGATTATTCCTTTCTGCAACTTTTTTAACTCGCCAATCAAAAGGAGCTTCTAAGCGTATATGTAGCGATTTTTCAATATCTCTGCAAATAATGGCACTTCCCAAACCAATAATGATGGTTCTTCCTTTTTCTGCAAATGAACGAACCACTTCAATCATTTTTTTCTGAATAGCCTTGTCGCTTTTGTAATATTTTTCAGCAGAACTTAGAATAAGTGAATCTACCAAACCTAATTTTTTCCCTTCAAAAACATGCAGAATGCGCCTTTCTTTTAAATTTAAGGCTTTTGCGGTATTCTCAAATATTTCCTTGTTAATCCATGTCCAATCCTTTTCATTAGGCTTTTCATGCTGTAATTGATAGATAATTTCTTTTGCCAGCTCTTTTGCAGAACAACCGTATTCGCGTGAAATGGTCAAAACAGGTCCCGGTTTTACATCTTTGTGAATGCTTTTTTCATATTGTTCGGTCAAGTACTTCTTTAAATCAATGCGCATGGTAGTTTGTTTTTTTGATTTATATAAAGTTACGAAAAAATATAAAAAGTTACATAATTTTTGTTGAAAAATAATGTGAATTATAGCTTAAACGCCGAAAAACAAAATAGAAAATTTTTCGATTTTATATTTAGGGCTTGCTGAAAAGCTCAGATGTGCATCTATTTTGGATTTTGTGAAGTGCAGATGTATAGAAATACTTCAAACTGAACAAAATACAAAAGAGGTGTGCAGCTGAGCAGCAAAAAACATTATGGTTTGTATATAATAAATGCATGCTTTTTCTGATATTTTAGTGAAAAACTTTGCATTTCAAGGCAATAATGCAAACATAAAACACTGATTAATAATATATTTAGCGTTTTTCAGCAAGCCCTATTTAGAATAAAGCTATTATTCTGAAAACAGATAGATTCAGACCAAAACTTCACTTTTTTTAAAATTAATTTTAATAATAATCAATTTATTTCTATATTCAACACAAAATAATAAAACCAATATCTAAAAGGTTAAATTATAAAAAATCAAATCTAATTATAAACTTATTTGACAATGAAAGAAGTAGTTATAGTATCAGCAGTACGTACCCCAATAGGTAGTTTTGGGGGTGCATTATCATCAGTATCTGCAACAAAATTAGGCGCAGCAGCCATTAAAGGTGCAATTGAAAAAGTAGGAATTCAGCCTTCAATTATCAATGAAGTATTTATGGGTAATGTAGTTTCAGCCAATTTGGGGCAAGCACCGGCACGTCAGGCAGCTTTGTTTGGCGGAATACCCAATACAGTACCTTGTACCACAATTAATAAAGTATGTTCTTCAGGAATGAAATCAATTATGATTGCCGCACAAACCATTATGACTGGTGATAATGAAGTAGTAGTTGCCGGAGGAATGGAAAATATGTCATCAGTGCCCTATTACGTAGATTCTGTGCGCAGGGGCAACAAATTAGGCGACCAAAAATTAATTGATGGCTTAGTAAAAGACGGACTTTGGGAAGTATATAATAATTACCACATGGGTAATGCAGCCGAATTGTGTGCCACTGAATTTGGTATCGGTCGTGAAGAACAAGACCGTTATGCCGTGCAATCCTACAAGCGTTCGGCAACTGCTGTTGAAGGAGGTAAATTTAAAGATGAAATTGTACCCGTTACCATTAAAACCCGCAAAGGTGAAATTATTGTGGATACCGATGAAGAATACACCAATGTAAAATTTGATAAAATTCCGGCACTACGTCCTGTATTTCAGAAAGACGGTACAGTAACTGCAGCAAATGCATCTACTATTAACGATGGTGCTGCTGCTCTTATTTTGATGAGTAAAGAAAAAGCAGACGAATTAGGTTTAAAACCCATTGCCAGAATTTTAGGCTATGCCGATGCTGCACATGAACCCGAATGGTTTACAACAGCACCCGTAAAAGCTATTCCAAAAGCTATTGCAAAAGCAGGACTTTCGCAAAGCGATATTGATTATTATGAAATAAACGAAGCATTTTCAGTAGTGGCATTAGCTGCCATTAAAGAACTTAAATTAGATGAAAACCACGTGAATGTAAATGGAGGTGCTGTTTCTCTTGGTCATCCCTTAGGTGCTTCCGGTGCTCGAATTACCGTTACATTAATTAACGTGTTAAAGCAGAACAAGGCAAAAATTGGAGTTGCCGCTCTTTGTAATGGTGGTGGAGGTGCTTCAGCAATTGTTGTAGAAGTTTTATAAAAGGTTTTGAACTTTTTGACATACAGTCAAACTTTCATATTATCTGTCCCTGACAGGGTTTTAGCTCCTGTCAGGGATGAAATTGACCAAATTGTTTCTGAAAATAGTATCCCAAGTATCGCCTGATAAGAAAAAATGCCTGACAAAGAAATTAAAACCGATATAGCTAAGCTGAACGATAAACAAAAACAAGCGGTCATAAGTACCGAAAAGCGTTTATTGGTACTTGCCGGTGCAGGCTCAGGGAAAACAAAAACACTGCTGCAAAAAATCATCTATCTTATCGAAGAAAAAAACGTGAGTCCGGCCAATATATTAGCGATTACTTTTACAAAAAATGCAGCTAATGAAATGATAGACCGCCTGATAATTGCCTCTGATGACAGTCAAGAATATGCAGGAATACTTGCCAATAAAAATTTAAGTCAAAAACAAAAAGATGTAGAAAGATATTTTTTTATCAAAAAATATAAATGGATAGATAAACTCACTTTAAAAACATTCCACAGTTTGTGTTACGGGATTATGCGTAACTTTGGGGTTAATGAATTTGATAATAAATTTAAAATTGTTACCGACAGCAAATCTATTAGTGATGAATTTACCAAATATGCAGCACCCGAAACTTTTTTTGAAATTATTCATAAAATTTTAATCGAAAATTGTGAGGATACCCAATATATTTTAAATCTAAAAAGGTATATTTTAGATTATTTTGTTGATAAAATACATATTGATAACGGGAAAAATTATTATTTGCACCGCGGAAAGTTTTATACAAGTTTAAACGGAACAAAAGTACGTTCAAAATCAGAGCAATACATTGCCGATTGGTTGTTTCGGCATAGCATTCGTTTTGAATATGAGCCCAAAGTTAATTTTAAAGATTTTGATTTTCGTCCCGATTTTTTTATTCCAGAGGCTAATTTGTATATAGAGCACGTGAGTAATAAAAGCTACCCGATGCAGGATAAAGAAAAACAATTCAGAATTGCCGATAAATTATTGGTGAAAACTTTTGAAACCCAAACAAAAAATTCTGCTATTTTTAATTTAGTTTTAGAGCGAATAATCAAAAATCGCTTACCTGCAACATACCATCATGCAACAGCTCTGTCTTTTGAAGAAGAATTCAAATATTATCATAAAGAAATCAGTGATTTTTTAAGACAAACCATGCGTGTTATTGATATGTTAAAAGTTGAAAATCAAAAGCCCGAAGCAGTTCTTAAAAAATCGCAAAAAGACCCTCATGAGCGTGTGAGAGATTTTTATAAACTGGCAATTCCTATTGTAATTAAATACAAAAAATATTGTACTAATAAATCTTATCTTGATTTTAATGATATGATTATCAGGACAATATCATTGTTTAAAAAAAGACCTGAAATAGCCGGTAAATTCAAAAAAAAATTCAAATATATCTTAGTTGATGAATTTCAAGATGTTAATAATTTGCAAGTTGAGCTGATTAAACTTTTATTGACAGAGGATACTCAGCTTTTTTGTGTTGGAGATGATTGGCAAAGCATCTATGGGTTTAGAGGTTCAAATGTGGACTATATAATTAACTTTAATCAGTATTTTAAAAAATCAAAAATAATTAAATTAAGTACAAATTATCGTAGTACGCCTAATATTGTTGGAGCAAGTAACCAAGTGATTAAAAATAATAAATACAAAGTCGAAAAAAGAATTAAATCACTGAAAATATCTAAAAGTAAGATTATTGTTTACGCAGGAAAAAATTTAGATGAAAATATTGACTATGCCCTAAAACAAATTAAAAAGTTATACGAAAAAGGATATCGTAAAGAAGATATTTTATTTTTATATCGAAGGAGCAAAATGTTCAGTCCCTATCTTGAAAAATTTCGACAAGAAAGGCTTATGGTATCCGCAAAAACCATTCATGCAGCCAAAGGTCTTGAAGCAAAAGCCGTTTTTATTATCGGCTTGACCGAAGGCAGTGGCGGTTTTCCTGATATTTGGATGGAAGACCGTATTTATCAAGTAATTAAACAATCAAATCATGATTTATTACTCGAAGAAGAACGGCGTTTGTTTTATGTGGCAATGACACGTGCCAAAGATGAGTTGTATTTAATCACTGAAAAAGGTAATGAATCAAGTTTTTTAAGTGAAATTCCTGATAATTTTACTTTAAAAACAAGCATTCCTTTTAAATCGGTAATTGATGAAATAAACTATTGTCCTCAGTGCAGTCAGCGGATTGACGAAAGTTTTGTATTTTGTCCGTACTGTGGCAGCAGGATTTAAGCTTTTATCCATTTATAAAATACACTTTGCAACTCGGTTGCATTTATTTTTTTCTATATTTGTCATCTGAATTTAAAGATGGAAATGAGAACAGTAATAAAAAATAGTATTCTATATGTATTTTTAGCAATTGGCTTAGCTGTATTTACACATGCTGTTTTTCCTTATTACCAATTCTTTAACATAGAATGTGAAACAACAGAGCACCACACTGAAAATGAAATTGATCCATCTACTGTTTATTGTCATCTTTTAGATGAAATTATTGATAATAAGGTATTTTTAAACACTAATTTTAAAATTTTAAGCCCTGTTTCCTTTCAAAATGATGTTTTATTTAATACTGATTTTGAAATTCAAAATAAAACATACACTAAATTATCTTTTTTTGTACAAGATTTCTTTCCCAACTATTTTGTTTGCATTGATAATACTCCATCAAGAGGTTCACCGGCTTAAACTTCAAGTCGTACTCTAAAATATTTGAACTTACATCCGAATTAAATATAATTATTAAGTGTTTCTTAAGTAGGGCTTGCTGAAAAGCTCAGATGTGCATCTATTTTGGATTTTATGAAGTGTGATGTATATAAGTGCTTTAAACTGAATGAAATACAAAAGAGCTGTGCAATTGAGCAGCAAAAAACATTATGATTTGTATATAATAAATGCATGTTTTTTTTGATATTTCAGTGAAAAACCTTGCATTTCAATACAATTAAACAAATATAAAATGCTGATTACTAATATATTTAGCGTTTTTCAGCAAGCCCTAAAATACATTATTTCTAAATTTAAAATATATGATAAACAGTATAATTTCCTTTTCAATAAAGAATAAGGCACTTATCTGGTTGATGACTATCGGGCTGATTTTTGGCGGGATATACTCAATGACCAAAGTGCCGCTTGATGCCGTACCGGATATAACAAACAATCAAGTACTGGTAATAACCACTGCACCCAATTTGGGTACAGAAGATATTGAACGTTTTGTAACTTACCAAGTTGAGTTGGCAGTTGCAAATTTACCCGATGTGGTTGAAATCAGAAGCATTTCGCGTTTTGGGCTTTCTGTGGTAACTATTGTGTTTGAAGATGATGCAGGCACTTATTTACCCCGTCAATTAGTGAGCGAAGCATTAATTGAGATTAAAGAGAAAATTCCCGAAGGTTTTGGAGAACCTTTTATGGCTCCAATAAGCACCGGTTTGGGCGAAATATATCAATATACACTTGAAGTACAGCCCGGTTACGATACGGTTTATAATGATATGGACTTACGCACAATACAAGAATGGATAGTAAAACGTCAAATGGCTATGCTGCCGGGTGTTGTTGAAGTAAACTCTTTCGGGGGGCATATAAAACAATATGAAGTATCTATTAATCCTGACAAACTTCGCAGCATGGGATTAAGCATAACTGATGTTTTTGAAGCACTTGAAAAAAATAATCAAAATACCGGTGGTGCCTATATCGAAAAAAATTATCAGGCGAATTTTATTCGTGGCGAAGGTTTGATGCGCTCCCTGGATGATGTGCGAAATACATTGGTTGCAAATATAGATGGACAACCAATTTTTATTCGCGATATTGCCGAAGTAAAATATGGAAGTTTTTTGCGTTACGGAGCTTTTACAAAAGATGGTAAAGGAGAAGCCGTTGGAGGTATTGTGATGATGTTAAAGGGTGAAAACTCTAATGATGTTATAAAAAGAGTTAAAGAACGTATTGCTCTAATCCAAAAATCCTTACCGGAAGGTATTGTTATTAAATCTTTTCTTGATAGAAGTAAATTGATTAAAAGCACCACCTCTACTGTTGCCGAAAATTTAGGTATGGGTGCTTTGATTGTGATTTTTGTATTGGTAATTTTTCTTGGAAACTTGCGTGGTGGTTTAATAGTTGCATCAACCATTCCTTTGGCGCTGCTCTTTGCATTTATTATGATGCATATTTTTGGCGTTTGGGCAAATTTGATGAGTTTGGGGGCGCTTGATTTTGGTATTCTTGTGGATGGAGCAGTAATAATTGTTGAAAGCATGATTTTTTATCTCCATCGTAAAGAATTGATTGGCACAAGATTACCCAAAGAAAAACGTAATGAAATTGCTTATAAATCGGCAAGTAAAATGATGAACTCCGCTTTTTTCGGGCAATTAATTATTCTTATTGTTTTTATTCCGGTATTGGCATTGGAAGGTGTGGAGGGTAAAATGTTTATTCCCATGGCGATGACTTTTGGTTTTGCAGTTCTCGGTGTAGTGGTATTATGTCTTACTTATATTCCAATGATGGCTGCCACATTTTTGCAAGCTCCTAAAACAGATAAAAAATCATGGGGCGATAAAATCATTGTGAAACTCGAAAATATTTATAGCCCTTTGATTGATTGGGCTTTAAATAAAAGTAAGTGGGTAGTAATTATAGCTATTGTGTTATTAATTACCGGAGGATTTTTGTTTTCACGGATGGGTGCTGAATTTATTCCTAAATTAGATGAGGGCGATTTTGCATTTCAGGCTTTTTTAAAGCCGGGTACTTCTTTAACTGAGGTTAAAAAAGCTTCTACACGTTTAGAACAGATTGTTTTAGAAAACTTTCCCGATGAGGTAGAATCTATTCAAAGTAGGATTGGTGTTGCCGATTTACCTATGGACCCTATGCCTATGGATATAGCTGATATTTTTGTAATTCTAAAACCCAAAAGTGAATGGACAAAGGCGAAGACGAAAAAAGAGTTGATTGATAAGGTGAAGGAAAAAGTGAGTGTTTTACCGGGTATAAATTTTGAATTTACCCAACCCGTTGAGATGAGGTTTAATGAATTATTGACCGGTATTAGAGAAGATGTTGCCATTAAACTTTATGGTGATGATTTAGATGTTTTGGCAGATAAGGCTCAGGAAATTGCTAAGTTAGTTGCCGGAATCGAAGGAGTTGAAGGTATAAAAGCAGAAGCAACCAGAGGATTACCGCAAATTACCGTTCATTACAATCGAAACAAAATGGGACGATACGGTTTAAAAATTACCGAGTTAAACACCATTATCGAAACAGCTTTTAGTGGTGGTGTCGCCGGAAGTATTTACGAAGGTGAACGTATGTTTGATTTGGTGGTACGCCTTGACGAAGCGCATCGAAAAAGTATTGACGATATTAAAAACCTGTATGTCAATTTGCCCGATGGAACGCAAATTCCTTTAAAAGAGGTAGCTGATATTACTTACCAACCCGGTCCTATGCAAATAAGTCGCGATAATACCAACAGGCGAACCTATGTGGGAATTAATGTTGGCGACAGGGATATAAAATCTCTGGTAACAGAAATTCAGCAAGTTTTAGATGAAAAGTTGGAATTGCCCGACGGTTATTATATTCGTTATGGTGGGGCTTTTGAAAATCTTGAGCGTGCTACGCAAAGACTTACTTTGGTGGTTCCTATAGCCTTAGCCTTGATTTTTATGTTGGTGTTTTTTGCCGTTAAATCCTTTAAACAAACAATGATGATTTATGTTGCCGTTCCTTTTGCAGCAGTTGGCGGTATTTTTTCTCTTTATCTACGCGATATGCCTTTTAGCATTTCGGCAGGTGTTGGTTTTATTGTTTTGTTTGGTGTTGCTGTACTAAATGGTCTGGTTTTGATAAGCGGATTTAATGAGTTGAAAGCCGAGGGAAAATTACGCATTAACGATATTGTTAAAAAAGGTTCCATAAGGCGTATTCGTCCGATTCTTTTAACAGCTTCTACCGATATACTTGGCTTTTTACCTATGGCTGTATCTACATCGGCAGGAGCCGAAGTACAACGTCCGCTGGCAACGGTGGTAATTGGCGGTATGCTTACTTCAACCTTATTAACATTGGTGGTTTTGCCAATACTTTATCGTTGGGTAGAAAGTGATAAAAAAATACGACTGCCAAAAGTAAATACTGCAGTTTTATCGGTACTTTTTATTTTTGGAGCCTTATTTTTCGCTTCAAATACACAAGCTCAGGATACAACTTTTACTTTGAAAGCAGCTATTGAGCGTGCTAAAGATAATTATCCGGCAATAAAATCAGCACAATTAAATGTTGATAAACAAAAAGCTTTGAAAGCAACAGCTTGGGATTTTGGAAGCACTTCAATCTATACAGGAAAGGAGGAAGTTGGAAATGGAGATTTGGGAGTTTATACTCAAATAGGCATTGACCAAAATGATATTGATGTATTTGGTATAACTGCAAAAACTAAACTGGCAAATGAACGAAGCAGAAGAGCTGTATCTGCCTTAAACCTTACTGAATTTATGGTAGTGAGAGATGTTCGTAGTGCTTGGTACAGAGTTTTATATGCCAAAAGGCAATGGGAACTTTATTTGCATCTGGATAGTTTATATGCCGATTTTCAAAAAGCTGCCGAGTTAAGATTCAAAACTCAGCAATCATCGAAAATTGAATATCTTTCTGCATCAGCTAAGTATAAGGAGTTGCAAGTAAATATAAAAAAAGCAGAAAGTGTTTACAATGCTTCGCTACAAATTTTAAATCAATACCTTTTATATAGTGGAACTTTTGATATTGATGATAAAGGCATGGAAGAAGACAACTTTTTAAAAACTTCGATTAATGATAGTCTGCAGGAAAGTCCTTTGCTGGATTTCTATTCAAGAAGTATCAAAGTTGCCGAATCAAGCTGGAAGGTTCAACGTGCCGGTTATCTGCCCAAAATAAATATGGGTATTATTCAACAAAAAATTAATGGTGTATCCGGTTATTCCGGTTGGCAACTTGGTGTCTCTGTGCCTTTACTGTTTTTCTCACAATCAGGAAAAACTAAGGCTGCCAAATTAGATTACGAAATTGCAAATCAGGAATTTACAAAAAGACAGCTGCAAATTAATGCAGAATACAATCAATTATATAGTCGATATTTGGTCTTGGCTGAACTGATTAACTATTATCAAGAAGAAGCACTGCCCTTGGCAGAAGAACAAATTCAGGCTTCAAATTTAGCCTATAAGTTGGGCAGTATAGATTATGTTCAGTTCATTCAAAATATTGAGGCTGCTATTAATACAAAACTTGAATTTTTAAATCAGGAAGCTGAATATTTGCAACTTTCAGCACAATTAAGATATTTATCAGGTAAATAAATACTCAATTTAGGTATTCGTTAATAGATGAAAATCAATTTTTCAAAATAATAAAAAAATAATCTCATGAAACATCCATTCGCCAGCTGGCAGACACAGGGAATTGATTATTTAAGTAGATTAAATAAGTGTACTCCTTGATGTTTGTGGATGTTACATGTGGCAACGGCTTTAGCCCTCATGAGCGATAGCGAATAAATAAAAACAATTTAAAAATAATCATATGAAATCAATAAAATATATAGTAATAACGATAATTAGCTTGTTTACAGTAATTGTTTTTTCGTCTTGCAATTCAAATAAAGAATCAGCAAATGAAGATGAACATGATGATCATGGACAGGAAGGAGTGGTTGTTTTAAACGAACAGCAACAAAAAGCACTTAATCTGAAATTAGGTCAATTTCAGATGCGAAATTTAACCACAGTAGTAAAAACAAACGGACAATTGGCAGTTCCGCCTGCAAGTAGTGCAGATATTACGGCAATTATTGGCGGTAATGTAAAGCGCATCAATGTTTTTCATGGTGATTATGTAAGAAAAGGGCAATTACTTGCCGTTTTGGAACATCCGGATTATATTACGCTTCAAGAAGATTTTGCGGAAGTAGCAAGTAATCTTGAGTTTTTAAAAAAAGAATATGAGCGACAAAAGGAACTGTTTGAGAATAATGTGGGAGCAGGAAAAGATTATCAACAGGCTAAATCCAGATACAATACTGCAAAAGCCAGATATGCAGGTTTACGCTCACGTTTGCAATTATTGCATCTATCTCCTGAAAAAGTAAAAGCCGGACAAATATCAAATACTATTGGTATTATTTCGCCAATAAACGGTTATGTGAATGAAATTAATATAAAAGTAGGCACTTATGTTGATGCCAAAGATAAATTATTTCAGATAACAGATAATAGTGCCATTCATGCAGATTTTTTGATTTATGAAAAAGATGTACATTTGGTAAAATTGGGTCAAAAAGTACATTTCAATGTATCAAATCGTCCGGATAAGGAGCTAACGGCAACTATTTTTGCTATAGGCAAAGAGTTTGATGCAAATAATCGTGCCATTCATATTCACGCAAAAGTTAACGAAAAAGTATCCGGTTTAGTTCCCGGTATGTATATTTCAGGACACTTACATACCAATGAAAAATATACACGCACACTACCAAACGATGCAATCGTTACTGAAGGAACAAAATCTTTTATTTTTATTTTAGTTGATAAAAAGAACGATGAACACGCACATGATGAGAATATAAATGAAGAACAGGAGCATGGAGAAGAAGCACATGAACATGATGAAAAAAATGAACAATCAAAAGCCTTTAAAATGGTTGAAGTTATTACAGGTCAGAAAGATGATGGCTATACCGAAGTGCATTTGATAGATAGTTTGCCCGATAATGTACAAATTGTATTGAATGCCGCATATTATTTATTGGCAGATATGAATAAAGAAGAAACGGAGCATGAACATTAAAATAGAAAAAAATGAAAGAAATAAAAGCTTTTGTCAGACCCATTAAAGTAAATGGTATAATTGAAAATCTCCAAAAAGAAGGTTTTGAAAACATCAGTATTTCGATGGCAGAAGGAACCGGAAAGTTTCAAGCAGAAAATGCTTTTGTATCAAAAAGATTTTCCATTACCAACAGTGAAATTGCCAAATTAGAAATTGTTGTTTCCGACGAAGATATTGATACGGTAGTGAGCATTATTTCCGAAAATGGGAAAACCATTTATCCGGGAGACGGTATTATTTATGTTTCGTGCGTAGAAAATATGTATCGTGTTAAAGATGGATTAATAAATGACTAAAGAAGTCTCGTAATTATCGTTTTGTTGCGTTTTTGAATTGACTGTAATTAGGGCTTGCTGAAAAGCTCAGATGTCTATCTATTTTGGATTTTGTGAAGTGCAGATGTATAGAAATACTTCAAACTGAACAAAATATAAAATAGGTGTGCATCTGAGCAGCTAAAAATATAATTGTTTG
>JAKIUH010000045.1 GCA_021647685.1 Bacteroidales bacterium | reverse complement strand
GAAATGTTGTAGTTTGTACTACTGATGCAACTGTAACGATTACAAATAATGAAATTACAACAGTTTCTGCCAGTTCTGGAACCGGTAGTAACATATCTTGTGATGGAACCGCTTCTTTGGTTGGTACAGATCCTTCAATTGAAGGAGCTTCTGGTATCTGGACAGCAAGCACTGCTGCTGTTTTTGCCGATAATACTGCATTTACAACAACTGCAAGTAATTTAGCCGATGGTGCTAATATATTTACTTGGTCTTTATCAAAAGGAACTTGTCCTCCGGTTTCAGCAGATGTTACTATTACTAATAATCAGGTAATAGCAAATGCAGGTACCGACAAACCGGTTTGTGGAAGCACTACTGCGCTTGAAGGAACTATTAGTCCTTCAGGAACCGGTCTTTGGACGATTATTACAGCAGGACCAAACACTGTAATCCAAAATTCATCAGATCCAAACTCTACGGTTACTGGTTTGCAAGCCGGAGCTAATGTATTCAAATGGACTACTACCAGAAGCTCTTGTTCAGATGAAGATTTTGTTACCATTACAAATGACACGGTACAAATTGCAGATGGGACAACCCAAACGGTTTGTGCTTTTGAAGCAGATTTGGTTGCTAATCCTTTAGATGCCGGACAAACAGGTCTATGGACCGCAGCAGGTTCTAACCCAATTATTCAAAATTCTACCAGTCCAACAACCCATGTTACAAATCTGGATTATGGTAATAATGCATTTTTCTGGACGGTTACTTCTGCAGGAGGGTGCAGCACTACAAAACAATATAATATTATAAATAATTCTCCTACTCCTGCTAATGCAGGTGTTGACCAACCATTATGTGTGGATTATGCTACAGTTACCGGTAATAATCCTATTTATGGAACAGGTACATGGTCTTTGTCTAGTGGCGCAGGTAGTATTGTGGATGCAAATTCAACCAGTACTTTAATTAATAACTTAGGCTCGGGAACAAATGTTTTCCGTTGGACTATTACTTATAATGGATGTACTGATTTTGATGAGGTAAATTTAATTAATAATTCTTTTACTGTCAAAGCAGGAATTGACCAACCTTTATGTGCAGATAGTACTACCCTTAATGCCGATGCCATTGCCGGTGGTTACTGGACTTTGGTTTCAGGTTCCGGTATTATTCAAAATAGCTTGTTGAATACTTCTGCTGTTACAAATTTAGGACAAGGGGCTAATACTTTCAGATGGACAGCTGTGCAAGGATCTTGCTCTGCAAGTGATGATGTGATTATTTCCAACAATAGTGTAACACCCCCATCGGTTCTTGGAGGAGGAGAGTATTGTACTGCGGATGGAATTACGATAACAGGTGATATTCCAACAGGTACGCAAACCGGTTTATGGATGCTTACAGGTGGTTCCGGAACAATTGCTGTGGCTACAGATAATGTTACCACGGTTAGTGGTTTATCTAATTTAACTCCAAACAAATTTACTTGGACAATATCAGATAAGGGGTGTTCTGCCTCTGCCGAATTAACGATTATAAATAATAGTGTTACTGCTGATGCAGGTGGTACTCAAACATTATGTGCAGATAATACAAATCTTGGTGCTGCTATTCCTGCTGTGGGAACAGGGTATTGGACAGTTACCAGTAGTACAGGAATTATTGCAAACAGTTTAGCTAATAATTCAGCTGTAACCAACCTTAATCTGGGTAATAATATATTTACATGGACCGTTGAAAGAGGAATTTGCAGTGCATCGGATAATGTGTTAATTATAAATGATTCGCCAACAACAGCAAATGCAGGAGGGGATCAAACTATTTGTCCGCAAACTACTACTTTAAATGGAAACGCTCCACTTGTAGGAACAGGAAAGTGGTCAACTTTGAGTTCAACGGCTATTATTGCTCAACCTACTCAATTTGATACTCAAGTAACAGTAGATATTGGTTCAAGTACTCAGTTTACCTGGACAATTACAAATGGAATTTGTTCTTCGGAAGATATTGTTACTGTTACCAATAACTCATTTAATGTTTATGCCGGTATTAATAGAACTTTATGTACGGATACTCATGTAATGGAAGCTGATGACCCGGGTACAGGTACGGGTACTTGGACCATTTTAAGCGGAACAGGTATTTTTTTAAGTAATACTCAGTATAATGCCACGGTTTCATCTTTAGGATTAGGAGAAAATATTTTCCGTTGGACAATTACACGGAATGGATGTTCTGTTTATGATGATGTTAAACTTACAAATAGTATGGTTTCGGCTACTGCAAATAATCAATTTTTGTGTGTGGATAATACTATACTAGATGGAAACGATCCGAGTTTGATAAATTCTCAGGGCTTATGGTCTGTTGTTGCTCCAGCAGGTGCTAATATTATAACTCCTACATTATTTAATAGTGCCGTAACTAATTTAACATCCGGCAAAAATTATTTAAAATGGACAGTCTATAATCAAGATTGCTCAATTGATAAAACTGTTGAGATTGAATATTATGTTCCTGTTGTTAATGCGGGAGGAGATGTTCCGTTTAGATGTGATAATCAAATTCAGCTTGATGGTAATCAACCCCCGGCAACAGGTTCCGGTATATGGTCTTCTGTTAGTGGAAGTACCATTATGGATCCGACACTTTACAATACACAAGTTACAAACCTGGATATTGGAGATAATGTATTTAGGTGGACAATTACCGATAAAGGTTGTACAAATTGGGATGAAGTGGTCATTAATAATAGTTTACCAAAAAATGACAATGGTTCTGACCAGTCAGGATGTACAGAAACCTTTGTGATGAATGCTGAACAACCAACTGCAACAGGTAGTGGATTATGGACAGTAGTTTCTAGCTCAGGTACAGTTGTGTTTTCGGACAATACATTATATTCAACTATTGTTACTGTACCTTCAGGAAATAATATTTTAAAATGGACGATTACTGACAATGGGTGCTCAAATGAGAAGACCTTTAATATTACAAATAATTTACCAAATGCTATTGCCAGCAATGGTGATACTCTTAAAGTTTGTCGTGATGAGGTTCAACTATCCGGAAGCCAACCGGGAGTTGGAGAGAGTGGCGTTTGGACGATTGATGGTGGCATAATATCTGAAGTCTTTGATAATGCAAGTATTTATAACCCAATCGTTAGTAATTTACGTAAAGGACAAATAACTTTTGTTTGGACTGTATCGAATGCTTATTGTACTGATGAAGATCGTGCTGTTGTTGTTAATAACACTCCGGTTGTTGATGCCGGTTCAGATCGAACCATTTGTGAAGATCAGATTAATCTGGCTGCAAATATTCCAGGAAGTGGCGAAAGTGGATTGTGGACGATTAATAGTACTACCGTAGTAATTGACAATCCTACTTTATACAATACACATGTTTCTAATTTAGGTAATACTAATACCTTTAGGTGGACAATTGATAATGGTATTTGTACAGCTTTTGATGAAGTGATAATAACCAGTAGAAACATTGATGTTTCGGCAGGATTGACTTATCAAGAGGCTTGTGCAGATACATTGGTACTTGAAGCAACTGATCCTTCAACTGTTGGAAGTGGTATAGGAAGTGGTTTCTGGACAGCTATTGAAGGAACAGGAACTTTTGACAATGCTTCTTCTTATACTACAATAGCGCGAAACCTTAGAAACTATAATAAATTACGTTGGACAATTGTAGATCTTGGTTGTACTTACTATGATGAAATTGCATTTGTAAGCTTATTGCCTACAGAAGCAGCTACAGGACTTGATAAGCCGGTATGTACTAATACAACTCAAATAACCGGTTCTACACCGGACTATGCACAAGGCGAAACCGGTCTATGGGAAGTTGTATCAGGAACAGCTCAAATATCTGACCCAACAGCTTTCCAAACAGTTGTTACAAGTCTTAATTCAGGGACAAATGTTTTTAGCTGGACAATAAGCAACGCTTCATGTAGCGATGTAGATTACATCACAATAACTAATAACGAGGTATTTGCAGATGCAGGTACTGACCAGCCTGCTGTTTGTGATTCATCTGCAACAATTAGTGCCAACTTATTATCAGGCACGGGTTATTGGACAACTACCAGCCCAACGGCTACTATCCAAAATAGTTTAGCTACAACTACACTGGTTGAGCATTTAAGTTTTGGAGCCAATAACTTCCAGTGGATTGTAAGCAATAATGGCTGTACTGATGTTGATGAGGTTATTGTTACCAGTATTTTACCACGGAATGTTGATGCAGGTGCAGATCAAAATATTTGTACTGATAATACGAATTTGGCTGCAAGTAATCCCGGCATTGGTACCGGATTATGGCAAAATACGGGAGGTGCAGGTACTGTGGCTGACCCAACTGCAAATCAGACTACTGTAAGTGGTTTAGCCAATAATGAAAACAGGTTTACTTGGACTGTTACTGTTAATGGCTGCTCAGAAACAGATGAAATGAGCATATTTAATAACAGTATTTATGTCAATGCAGGGACTGATCAAACCATTTGTAATCAGGATACACTTGTGCTTAATGGAATTAATCCGGGTTCAGGTGTTACGGGCATGTGGTCTGTAAGAGGAGGTTCGGGCACATTTGATATTGCTTCGGTGTATAATACGGTGGTAAGGAATATTGCAAAAGGCATTAATACATACAGATGGACATTATCTGATGGAAATTGTACAAACTATGCGGAACTTACAGTTACTAATAATACACCGGATTCGGCATTGGTAGGTGGTGATCAGTTTATTTGTACGGATAATACCATAATTAATGCTATTCCGGTAACAAATGGTGTTGGCAAATGGTCTGTTACCAGCGGAGCAGGAAATATTACAGATAAGACATCTTATAACACAAGTGTAACAGGAATTAATAAAGGTCCGAATACATTTAGGTGGACAGTTAGCAAAAATGCTTGTCAATTATCGGCAGATCTTGTGGTTACAAATAATTCAGTAGATGCTTATATTGCGGATAATGAAGTAGTAATTTGTACAGACACTCATACTGCAACGATAATTGGTAATGCTCCGGGAACTGGCGAAACAGGTTATTGGACAAAACAAAATCCTGCGGATGCCGGTATGATTGTTAACTCAAACAGTAATGTTACAAATGTTACTAATCTTGCGAATGGAGATACTTATTTTACTTGGACAATAGAGAATGGTTCGTGTTCAAACTCTGATGTAGTTAAAGTTACGGATAACTATTATAATACAACTGCTACTCCGGCAGGACCCAGCACTTTGTGTGTAGATTATTCTCCAATTTTAGGAGGAACTCCTCCTGCAGGGGGTACAGGAAGATGGTCTTCTACTGCGCCCGATGTTACATTCGATAACGATACTAAAGTATCTACTATTGTTCGTAACCTTCCGGGAGGAACCAGTGCGATTACTTGGACAGTTACAAAAGACGGTTGTTCTGCTCCGGCTAGCTTTAATTTGATTAATAATGCTATTTATACAAGTGCCGGTGCTGATCAGATTGTGTGTACAGATTATACAACAATGAATGCCCAAGCTTTACTATCAGGTGAAACCGGACAGTGGACAGTAAATAATACTTCGGTAATAATTACAGACACTTCTGACCCGACTACCGCAGTTAGTAATCTTATCCCCGGAGCTAATACCTTTACGTGGACAATTCAAGGGAATGGGTGTACGGCAACTGATGAGATAATTGTTTCTGCTAATGCATTCTCAGTTACTGCCGGAAACGATGATATTGCATGTGGTACAACATATAACCTGGCTGCAAGTGATCCTTTGACAGGAACAGGACTGTGGACTGTTGCCAGTGGAACCGGACGTTTTGCAAATGCTAGTAATTTTGAAACAGTTGTATATGATATGGAAAATGGTGCCAATACATTTACGTGGACTGTAAACAGAAATGGTTGTGTAGCTTCTGATGACGTTATCATTACAAACAACTTGTACATTGCAGTTGCAGGAGATGATAAATCGATTTGCTCTGATCAAACAACTGTTAGTGCTCAACCGCTTAATCCGGTTTGGGGCGCTACAGGAATGTGGACTGCTCAAACAGGCGGTGGTGTATTTACCGACCCGACAAATGAAAGTACATTGGTTACCGGTTTAGCTGTAGGAAATAATAGGTTGCGCTGGACGGTTACAAAAACTGAAAGTGGTACAACTTGTACATCCTACGATGAAATGATTGTAACTAATAACTCTGTTACTGCTTCTGCGGGTACTAATGAAACAACTTGTGATGATTTCATTACGCTTAGTGCTACGCCTTTGTCATCAACAGCAACCGGACTTTGGAGTGGAGGTGGTGTTACTACAACTATTGTAAATCCAACTTCTGCGACAACATTGGTAACCGGTTTACAACAAGGGGCAAACACATTCTCTTGGACAGTTAAAGATAATGGCTGTGAGGGAACCTCTTCTGTTCAAATAACCAGTAATCATTTTGTTGCTAATGCAGGGGGTGATCAGATAGTTACTGTAAACACAGCTACGATGAATGCCTTATTGCCGGATGCAACAGCAACAGGTAATTGGACAACTATATCGGGTAGTGGAACACCTACTAATCCGAATGATCCGAATGATGTTGTTACGGCATTAGGATATGGTGTGAATACATTCCGTTGGGAAGTTACATGGAACAGTTGTACAAATTATGATGATGTAAATATTACTTATAATTCGATTACTGCTGATGCAGGTGCAAATCAAACAATTTGTGCTTCTACTACGACAATGAGTGCAGGTGATCCATTCCCGGGAACGGGTACGTGGTCAGTTATTAGTGGTAGTGCTACTATTGCGGATATTAATAATCCAAATACACAAGTAACAGATATACAGCCGGGTAGTCTTAATATTTTGCGTTGGACTGTTGAAATTGGTGGGTATTCTGAATACGATGATGTGTCAATACTTAATGGAGAATTTACCATATCAGCGGGTATTGATAAAGAAGAGTGTACCAATGAGTCAGTTATGACAGCAGAAGATCCGGGTGCAGGAACAGGCTCTTGGTCGGTACTTGCCGGTGGTGGTAATTTTGATGACAATTCCTTAAATACATCACGTGTTACAAATTTAGATGAAGGAATAAACCTATTTGTTTGGTCTGTTACTAAAACAACAACGGGTTGTTCTAATAGCGATACGGTACAAATCATTTATAATTTGCCGCCATCAGCTGCTTTTGAAATGGATCAATCCGACGGTTGTTCGCCAATAGATGTTACATTTACCAATACAACAACAGGAGGAAGTGTTTATTACTGGTACTTTAAAAATGATTTTAGAGTAGATTCAAGTTTGACATCATTTACACGTACTTATGAGGCATCTTATGATGCAGATTCTACTTATTTTATTCAACTAATTGCTGAATCATCTAAAGGATGTACCGATACCGTAGAGCATACAGTTACCGTATATAGGATTCCAAGAGTTGATTTTTCAGCAACACCATCTGCTCAACTTTATCCTCGAACAGAGGTGTTTGTTGAGAACTTGAGTGGTAGCGGATATCCTAATTATTATTGGGATATGGGAGATGGAAATACCTATTTACATAATACTTTGGTAGAAAACTTCTCCCACTCATATGCTACATGGGGTGAATATATTATCACTTTAACTGTTTCGGAGAATAATTGTTCTGATACTGTGAGAGAAACTGTTGTTATTTATCCGCCACAGCCTGAATCTACTATTAAACCGGGCATTAGAGCACAAGGTTGTGAAGATTTATCTGTGAACTTTGAGTCGTATGTGAATTATGCAGATACATTCTATTGGGACTTTGGCGATGGAGGTTCATCTAATGAACAAAATCCGACCTACATTTATGATACGCCGGGTACGTTTATTGTTACACTGTATGCCGGAGGTCCGGGAACAAATGATTCCTTGATTACCGTTAGAAGAGATACAGTAGTTGTATTTGAAGTGCCCATTGCTGACTTTGAGGTAATTCCGGATACAGTGATGTTGCCTGACCAACCGGTTATTTTACATAATAACTCGATTAACGGGGATAGGTATCAATGGACATTTGGTGGTGTTGGAGATGCTATTTCAACAGATAGGAGTCCGGTACATTATTATACTGAGCCGGGTATTTATACAATTACGCTTGAAGTTTGGACAGATAATGATTGTTATGATACTAAAACAATTGAAAATGCAGTGGTGGTTGAACCTGCTGGAACATTTGTGTTCCCAACAGCCTTTAACCCGTTCAGTAGTTATGAATCTAACAAAGTATTTAAACCTAAATATAGAGGAATTAAAGAGTATAAACTTGAAGTTTATAACCGTTGGGGTGAAAAAGTATTTGAAAGTACTGATCCTGAAATTGGTTGGGATGGATATATTGATGGTAAAATTGGAGCACAAGATGTTTATGCTTGGAAAGTAACCGGAAAATATAAAAACGGAGCACCATTTCAAGGTACTGGTGATGTTACTTTACTTCGATAATTAGGTTGCAAGAAAGAAATAAAAGAGTAGTAGTGTTTTAACTACTACTTTTTTATTTTTCATTAATATGGTTATTTTCAAAATATTTACTTATTTTGGTACTCATTTTGATAATTGTTAATCAGATAATAATTATATTGAGTGGAATATACTATTCATAAGTTTGTATCGTTTATATTACTAAATAAGGTAAATTAAATACGTTTTGAAAAATAGAAATCTTGTTTTACTTTTTTTTATAATTTATAGCACCGCACAGCTTTTGGGGCAAAAGGTTCAGTTTTCGCAATTTTATGCAGCTCCTTTGGTGTTGAGTCCTTCCTATACAGGAATGATTGATGGCAGTAGAATTGTTATGAATTATCGAGACCAGTGGCCCAATATACCGGGTACATTTACTACTTATTCTTTTTCGTACGATCAATACTTCTCACGTATGAAAAGTGGTATTGGTCTATTGGTGGTTCGAGATGAAGCCGGGTCGGGTAACTTAAACTTAACGGATATTGGTTTGTCATATTCTTATGATATTACAATTAACCGGTTTATTCATGTACGTCCGGGAATTAAATTTAAGTATGGACAGCGAGGAATCGAAATTCAAAAACTTATTTTTGGAGATCAATTGCAAATTGATGGTAACAATTCTTCCAGTTCTAGTGAGTATACAAATGCTCTTAGTAATACCGGATATATTGATGTAGATGCTTCCGCTTTACTATATGCCAGTAAATACTGGGGAGGCTTTACAGTTTCTCATTTAATGAGACCAAACCAATCACTGGTTGGAGTGGATAGCAGAGTTCCTATGAAATGGACGTTTTTTGGTGGATACAGACTCCCGATTAAAGGAAATAGAAGAAGAAGTCATGAAATTACCGAAAGCGTAACTTTTTCTATGCTGTATCAGTATCAAGACAGGCATGATCAGTTAGATATTGGAGCTTACTGGAAAAAAATGCCTTTTACTTTAGGACTGTGGTTTAGAGGTTTGCCGGTTGCCGGTATTCAACAAGGTTATGAAGCAATTGATGCTGTTATTGTATTAATAGGATTTCAGGTTTATGATTTAAAATTTGGATACAGCTATGATTATACATTATCTGGATTAATTGGAACCACAGGAGGTTCTCATGAAGTTTCTTTGGTTTATGAATTTAATAAAAATGCCAAACTAAGAAGAAAAAAGAGGCATGTTACTATTCCATGTCCTGATTTTTAATTTACTTTTTTTCTTAATTCAAAATTAGTTCCCAAATATTTTTCTCTAACTTCAGGATTAGAGGCTAATTCTTCGGCAGTACCCGATTCAAGTATTCTACCTTCATATAGTAAATAAGCTCTGTCGGTAATGGTTAAGGTTTCATGAACATTATGATCTGTAATTAATATACCAATATTCTTTTCTTTAAGTTTTGCTACAATTTTTTGGATGTCTTCTACCGCAATAGGGTCAACACCGGCAAAAGGTTCGTCAAGTAAAATAAATTTAGGATTAATTGCCAAAGCTCTTGCTATTTCTGTTCTTCGGCGTTCACCTCCGGATAATTGTATTCCTAAACTTTTTCTAATCCTGTTTAATCCAAACTCTTCTAACAAACTTTCCACTTTATCATTTTGTTCTTTTTTTGAAAGCTTGGTCATTTCCAAAACGGCTTTAATATTATCCTCAACACTTAGTTTTCTAAAAACTGAGGATTCTTGTGGAAGATAACCTATCCCTTTTTGAGCGCGTTTATACATGGGAAGTTTGGTAATTTCCATATCATCAAGTAATACTTTTCCAGAATTTGGTTTTATTAAACCTACAATCATATAAAAAGAGGTAGTTTTACCGGCACCGTTTGGACCCAAAAGACCCACAATTTCTCCTTGCTTTACACTTATATTTACACCTTTAACAACTGTTCTTTTGCCATAAATCTTTATAATATCTTGTGTATATAATTTCATAAGCCAACTAATTCATTATTTTGATACTATTATACTAATACGCTTTGGTCTTTTGCATAAATGCGTTTTGATATTTTTATACCTACTTCATATAGTATTACTAAAGGTAAAGCAACTAGTATTTGGCTAAAAACATCAGGAGGTGTTATAATAGCAGATAGTGCAAGGATTATCACTAATGAGTGTCTTCTATAGGTCTTTAAGATATCGGGGGTAATTAGCCCTGCTTTACTTAAAAAATATATTACAATTGGTAATTCAAAAATAATCCCTGAGGCAAGTACGACAGAGGTTATGGTTGAAATATACGAACCCAAATTGATTTGATTGAGCACTTGGTCACTTACATTATAACTACCTAAAAAATGGACAGATAAAGGAACAATAATATAATACCCGAACAAAACTCCTATGAAAAAAAGTAATGAACTGAAAAAAACAGCCCCTTTTGCAATTTGTTTTTCATCAGAATATAAGGCAGGTTTTATAAAACTCCACATTTCCCAAAAAATGTAAGGAAAGGCAACTACAAATCCGGCAACCAATGAAACCATAATGTGCGTTGAAAATTGTCCTGCCATTTTTATGTTAATAATCTGGAAAGGCTTTGAATTAATACACAGGGTTTTTATATTAATCATATTTCCAAACTCACAAAGCATCCTATTTGTAAAAAATTCCGGTGATTTTGGAGCTAAAATTACGGTATCAAAAATAAACCCGTGGAAAATAAAGGCTAATACAGCCAATACTATAATTGCAATAAATGATCGAATTAAATGCCATCTTAATACTTCAAGGTGGTCTAAGAAACCCATTTCTTCTTCAATACTATCTTTTTCACTCTGCATTATCAGAAAATATTTTGAATATTAATAATCTATTTTTACTTTTAAAATTCTGTTTAAACAAACAAATATCAATTTTTTAAAAATATTTTTCAATAAAGTTTTTTCAAATTGATATATATTTACTAAATTTAGCTTACAAATATATATAATTCTAGTCATAGAAACTTATTGTGAAAAATAATATTATTATTTAGCAAAATAACAGGACTATAGTTATATTTGCAAACTTTTTTTTAATAGCTTGATATAAAAGGAAATAGGTGTAAAAATGGCAGTAGAGAAAGATGTAAAATTAGAACATTATTTAAAAAAGTATTTTGGGTTTGATAAATTCAAAGGAAAGCAAGAAGAGGCCATTCGGAATGTTTTGAACGGTAAAGATGGCTTTGTATTAATGCCTACGGGTGGTGGAAAATCGTTGATTTACCAGTTACCTGCATTAATAATGGAAGGGACGGCTATCATAATTTCACCATTAATTGCTTTGATGAAAAATCAAGTAGATGCAATGAGAAGTTTTGGTGAGGAGGATGGAGTTGCTCATTTTCTAAACTCTTCTTTGTCTAAAAGTCAAATAATTCAGGTAAAAGAAGATATATTATCCGGCAAAACCAAACTATTGTATGTCGCTCCGGAATCTTTAACCAAACAAGATACAATTGACTTTTTGCAGCAAGTAAAAATATCTTTTTATGCAGTAGATGAGGCTCATTGTATTTCGGAGTGGGGGCATGATTTTCGACCGGAATATCGAAAAATACGTCCAATTATTGAAGAAATAAGTGTTGCACCGGTTATTGCATTAACCGCTACGGCAACACCAAAAGTGCAGCATGATATTCAGAAAAATTTGGGCATGTTAGATGCGAATGTATTTAAGTCCTCTTTTTTCCGTCCGAATTTATATTATGAGGTTCGTCCAAAAATTAATCCTGAAAAGCAAATTATACGTTTTGTTAAGGAAAACGAAGGAAAATCGGGTATAATATATTGTCTGAGTAGAAAGAAAGTTGAAGAATTAGCTCAAACACTTGTGGTCAACGGAATAAAAGCTTTGCCTTATCATGCCGGTATGGATTCAGCTACCCGCTCAAAAAATCAAGATATGTTCTTGATGGAGGAAGTAGATGTAATTGTTGCTACCATAGCTTTTGGAATGGGGATTGATAAACCGGATGTGCGTTTTGTGATTCATTATGAAATACCCAAAAGTTTAGAAGGTTACTATCAAGAAACCGGACGTGCCGGACGTGATGGCGGTGAAGGAAAATGTATTGCTTTTTATAGTTATAAAGATATTCAAAAGCTGGAAAAATTTATGCAAGGCAAACCTGTTGCCGAACAAGAGATTGGAAAGCAGCTTTTGTTGGAAACTGTAGCTTATGCAGAGTCTTCGGTTTGTCGTCCTAAATTGCTTTTGAATTATTTTGGTGAAATCATGGAAGAGCCTTGCGGAAACTGTGATAACTGTTTAAATCCAAAAGAGCAATTTGAAGGGAAAGATTTTGTACTGACTGTTTTAAAGGTAATTGAAGAAGTTAAAGAAATGTACAAATCTGATCATGTGGCAAACATTTTAACAGGAACCTCCAATGCAGCTATTAAATCTTATAAACACGATCATCTTAAACTTTTTGGAATTGGCAAAGAACAAGATATTAAGTTTTGGAATGGTGTTATCAGGCAAGCTTTGGTGATGCGTCTCATTGAAAAAGATATTGAAAATTATGGTTTGCTAAAAATAACAGAAAAAGGACGAGAATTTATGAAATCGCCCTATTCAATAAAATTAAGTAAAGATCATAATTATGATGAATTAGAGAAAGAAATGCCAACAGGTGCCGGTAGCGGCGGGGGTGCGGCCGATCCTACACTTTTTAAAATGTTAAAGGATTTACGACGAAAAGTATCCAAACAAAAAGGGGTTCCTCCTTTTGTTATTTTTCAAGATCCTTCATTGGAAGATATGTCAATACAGTATCCTATTACCTTAGATGAATTAAAACAAATTGTGGGTGTTGGAACAGGAAAGGCGATGCGGTATGGTAAAGAGTTTATTGAGCTGATTAAACGTTATGTAGATGAAAACGAAATTGAACGTCCGCAAGACATGGTCGTTAAATCAGTGGTTAATAAATCGGTAAATAAAGTGTATATTATACAAAGCATTGACCGTAAAATATCTCTTACTGATATTGCCGAGTCTAAAAGAATTGAAATGAGTGAGCTTTTAACCGAGATTGAGGCTATTGTTAATTCTGGAACCAAAATAAATTTGGATTACTATATTAATGAAATTTTGGACGAAGAACATCAGGAAGAAGTATATGATTATTTTAGAGAAGCTGAAACTGAATCGGTTAGTGATGCATTGGCTGAATTGGGTGAGGATGAATACAGTGAAGATGATATTCGCTTGATGCGTATTAAATTTATGTCGGAAATGGGGAATTAAGATTCCCCTTCATTTTTCTAATTAATTACTAACCGGAGCTTATTGTTCATATGTTTAAAAAACTTTCATTTCGGCTTTCATTTTTTTTAGTTATTCTATTAGGAACCATTGTCAGTATTTTTACAGGATACCTTGTTAATGACCGTTCTAAGCAGTTGAAAGACATGATGCTGCAAAAGGGTATTGCTGCTGCACAAACAGGTGCAAAAATCATGAGTGAAATATTAGACAATGTTGTGGAACATAATATTTATACATTTGATGAATTGTTTAATGATAGTTTAGTTCCAATAAGCTTCTCTGATTCTGTACTATTAAAATATAAAGCATCCGGAATTAATAACACGCAAATAGCTAATATTCAAAAATATCATTATAAAACAGGTCTTGATTTATTATTAGATACTTTGGTGGTAGCCATCCAAGATGAGTTTTTTAAAGACCCCGAAGTAGAGTTTGCGGTTTTGTGTGATAATCAAGGATATACACCTTCTCATAATACGGTTTATAATTTTCCTTTGACCGGAAATTATGAAAAAGATAATCTGAATAGCCGTTCAAAAAGGGTTTATTATGATGAAAATGCCGCTAAAAACGATACAGCTGCATATATTTTAGAAGTGTATCATAGGGATACAGGTGAAGAAATGTGGAAAATGTCTTCTCCCGTTTTTGTAAAAGGGAAACATTGGGGCTCTTTTCGTATCGGGTTTTCAATGCGTAAAACAGAAGAAGCGATAAGCAGTTTAAAAAAACGACTTATTTTAATGATGAGTATCTTACTTTTGATTACCGTTGTTTTGCTTAATCGGGTTACGGCTTTTATGATGAAACCTTTGGATTATTTGCATAAAGGTGTTGAAAGAGTTGCTAAAGGAGATTTATCGTATAAAATTAAAATACGCTCAAAAGATGAAATTGGTGATTTGGCTAAAGCATTTAATAAAATGACTGCCGACCTTAATGAATACATTGTTAATTTAAAACAAACAACAGCTGCTAAAGAACGTATTCAGAGCGAATTAAATGTGGGTAAAGAAATTCAGCGCAGGATGTTGCCGCATGTTTTCCCTCCTTTCCCTGATCGTAAAGAATTTGATGTTTTTGCCATTATGGAACCAGCTAAGGAAGTTGCCGGAGATTTTTATGATTTCTTTTTTGTTGATGAAAAGCATTTTTGTTTTATTATTTCTGATGTTTCCGGTAAAGGAGTGCCCTCAGCTCTTTTTATGGTAATTACCAAAACTTTGTTACAAGCCGAAGCGCAGCGTAAATATGCATTAGATAAAGTTGTGGCAAATGTAAATAATGCTTTAGCTAAAAATAATGATACGGCTATGTTTGCCACTACATTTGTAGGTTTACTGGATGTGACCACCGGTGATTTACAGGTGGTTAATGCAGGGCATAATCCGCCGATTATCGGTAATGACAAAAGCGGATATAATTATATTTCGGTAGATCAGAATATTGCATTAGGAATATTTGATAATTTTAAATTTGCAAGTAATCACATTAAAATAAATACCGGAGACAAAATACTACTTTATACGGATGGAATAACCGAAGCTTTTAATGAAGCCGGTGAACAATTCTCCGAAGAACGCTTATTGGAGATAATGAACCAATCGAAAAATGATACAAGTGAGCAATTGGTCATGAATATCCGTCAAGAAATCAAAAAATTTGTAAAAAATGCGGAACAATCTGATGATATTACTATATTAGCAGTATCCTATCATGGAAATAAAACCTGTTAAAACTTTATACCTATGTTAAGAAATAAAATTATAAATATTAAAAGCCGTATCAGCGGCATGGAAATAATGAATGAGCAACTTGCTAAATTAGTAAAAGATTGGGAAATTGCTGATGATGTGGCATTTAGTATGAATTTAGCACTTGAGGAGATTGTTACCAATATTATTGATTATGGCTATAAAGGAGTGGAAGACTATGATATTATCATTCGTTTTACTCTTGAAAAACACAGATTACGTATTCAAATAAAAGATAATGCACCGGAATTTAACCCTCTGGATGTTAAAGATCCTGATGATTTGGATAAACCGCTTGAAGAAAGAAATGTTGGGGGGCTGGGTATTCATTTGGTAAAAAAGTTTACCGATAACTTTTCGTATCGAAGAAGTAATGGAAAAAATATTGTTACTTTAACAAAAAATTTAGCATAATGGAGATTACTGATAAAAAAACCGATAAAGCAATAATTGTTGAAATAAACGGACGTATAGATGCTGTGAGTACATCAGATGCTGAACAGTACCTTAACGCTTTGGTTGATAACAATGATAAGGACCTAATTGTAGATTGTAAAAATCTGGATTATATTAATAGTTCCGGCTTACGCATTTTAATTATGAACTTGAAAAAACAAACTGCTCGGAATAAAAAACTTTTGTTATGTAATCTTCAAAAAAATATTAAAGATGTTTTTAAATTTTCCGGTTTTACTAATTTGTTTGATGTAGAATTGGACTTAGACCAAGCTTTACAACTTTTATAGTAAAGTGCATAAACATCTTTTATGGAGATTTTAAATATCGAGGGCATTAGTAAAGCTTATGGGGCAAATGTTGCTGTTAAAAATTTAAGTTTAAAAATTAACAGGGGTGAGGTATATGGCATTCTTGGACCAAATGGTAGCGGTAAAACTACAACTTTAGGAATTATTTTAGGTGTTGTACGTTCTGATTCAGGCTATTATGAATGGAACTATTCAGTAAATAGTGTGG
>JAKIUH010000044.1 GCA_021647685.1 Bacteroidales bacterium | reverse complement strand
GTTCTTTAATCAACTAGTCTATTACAATAGCCGTGCGCGGGTCGAGTCCGGAATTAGGTTCATCACAAAAAAGGTATTTAGGTTTCAAAGCAATTGCACGTGCTATAGAAACTCTTTTTTGCATTCCACCACTTATTTCGGCAGGATACAAATGATTTACATTTACTAAATTAACTTTTGACAGGCAAAAATTTACCCGTTCTTTTTTTTCTTCATCACTCATTTCTGTAAACATTTCTAAAGGAAACTTTACATTTTCTTCAACCGTAGCCGAGTCAAAAAGAGCACCTCCTTGAAATACCATACCAATTTCTTTACGGATATTTTTTTTCTCTGTCTCAGGCATTCTTGAAAACTCTCGATCGTCATAATAAATGCTGCCTTCATCAATTTGGTGCAAGCCAATGATGGATTTCAACAATACTGTTTTCCCGGAACCACTTTGCCCGATAATCAAGTTGGTTTTACCTTTTTCAAATACCGATGAAATATTTTTAAGTACTTGATTATCTCCAAATGATTTTGATATGTTTTCCAATTTTATCATGCAAGCATTAATTGAGTAGTAATTACATTAATTAATAATATCAAAATACTTGAAAAAACAACTGCGCGTGTACTTGAACGTCCCACTTCAAGAGCACCCCCGGTTGCATAATATCCGTGGTATGCCGGAACAGATGTGATAATAAAAGCAAAAAATATTGTTTTTACTAATGAATACGTTACATAAAAGGGAATAAAATAATAATGAATACCCTGCAGATATTGATCGGGTGGAATAGCAAAAGTTAATACTGTTGCCAAATAACCACCTATAATTCCAACTAAAATACTGATAATAGTTAAAAACGGATTGATAAAAACAGCAGCCGTGATTTTGGGGAGTATCAAATAATTCGCCGAATTCACCCCCATAATTTCCAAGGCATCTATTTGTTCCGATATACGCATGGTTCCAATTTCACTTGCAATGTTTGAACCTACTTTTCCGGCAAGAATAAGCCCTACTATTGTTGATGAAAATTCAAGAATCATTGAATCTCTCGCAGTTAATCCTACTAAATAACTTGGGATAAAAGGACTTTCAATATTATAAGCAGTCTGCAATGTAATTACCGCACCCATAAATACTGAAATAATAATAACAATTCCCAAAGAATTTATCCCGAGCATCTCAATTTCACGTACAAAAAGGCGAAAAAATATTTTCCACTTTTCAGGTTTCGTAAAGACCCGTTTCATCAGCAAAGCATATTTACCAATATGATAGAATAAATTCATGTTTGTTTATTTAGTAAACAAATATACATTAAAAATTTTTTATTTATACCTAAATTAAAATATTGTATATAAGCTTTAATCCGCAAACCTCATTCTACAGCAAAGCCAAACCGCAGATCTGCCATGGGAGCAGAAAGGCATTTGATTTTTCATTACAAAGATAGTCTGCAAATTTAAGGTATAAAGAGAAAAATTAATGCTTTGAGATTTAAAACTTTACTATAATTTTCATATTCTGACACTAAAATTCTTATTCACTCAATTAAATATAAAACCGCTTAGAAATTCAAATAATACATAAAAATTATAATATAATACATAAAAAATAATATATTTATGTATTTAATTACATAATTATAATATAAAAATTATAATTAGATACATATAATATGTATAAAAATTGTATTTTAATGCATAATTTATTATATTTGTTATGTATTAAAATACATAAAATATTATGGAACGTTTATTAGATATTAGTAATCGCCTAATCAAGCTTACTGAAAAAAAGTTTGTGCGCAGTTTATTTCACAAAATAAATTGGAAACACCGGCTCATTGAAATAAGAGGCGCTCGCGGAGTAGGAAAAACAACTTTATTGCTTCAAAAAGCACTTGAACTAAAAGAAAAAGGCGAAAATATTCTGTACGTTTCCACAGACAATACCTACTTTTACAAAAATAAAATAGTAGATTTAGCTGACTATTTTTATAAATATGGCGGTAAGTATTTATTTATTGATGAAGTACATAAATATCCCGAAAAAGAAAAAGGTCTTGATTGGTCTCAAGAAATAAAAAATATTTACGACTCTTATCCCGATTTATTTGTCGTTTATACAGGTTCATCAATACTACAATTATATAAAGGCTCAGGTGATTTAAGTCGCAGAAAATCAAGCTACCATTTAGCCGGATTATCGTTTCGCGAATATTTGGAATATAATAATTTTGCCAAATTACCGGCTTATAATTTAGAAGATATACTTAGCAATCATCTTGAATACACACAAAATATCTGTAAAAAGATTAAAATACTTCCCCATTTTAAAAACTATCTGAGGGTTGGTTATTTCCCTTTTTATAATGAAGACGAAAACAAATTTTTTGACCGCTTAACACAAGTAACGAACATAATCCTCGAAACAGATGTTTTAGCCGTTTCTGATATAACTTATGAAGTAAGTTTGCGCCTAAAAAAACTACTATCACTTTTAAGCAGTTCGGTACCCTATACCCCAAACTTGTCAAAACTTGCGGAGCAATTACATATAGGTCATTACAGAACCTTAATAAAATACCTGAATTATTTAGAAAAAGCAGAGTTGATAAAATCCTTAAGTGCAAAACCAACCGGTGACAGAATACTAAATAAACCGGACAAAATATTTTTGGACAATACAAATTTAATGTATGGACTTGCTGATGCAACAATCAATCAAGGTACACTTCGCGAAACTTTTTTATTTAATCAATTATCTGAACTACATAAAGTCAGTTATCCTAAAACAGGAGATTTTTTGGTAGATAATAAATACCTTATCGAAGTAGGCAGTAAAAAGAAAAACAAAAAACAAATTGCCGATATCCCTCAATCATATATTGCAGTAGATGATATCGAAACAGGATTTGGCCCCAAAATTCCACTATGGCTTTTTGGTTTTTTGTATTAGAATAAAAGTACTTACAACAGGAATAAAAAACGTACTTTATTACACAGAAAAACACTATTTTATGTACTGAGACACATAAAATCTTCGATTTTTACGTATTGCAGTACATGAAATATCTATAAAATTGTGTAATCAACTACATAATTTTAAAATAAACTTCCTTGCGGTGGTATTTTTGTTTTCCCTAAATGATTATATGCCAGTTCGGTAGCCTCACGCCCGCGAGGAGTACGTTTTATAAAACCTTCTTTAATTAAAAAAGGTTCATAAACTTCTTCAATGGTACCACCATCTTCACCAACTGCTGTGGCTATGGTACTCACACCAACAGGTCCACCTTTAAATTTATCAATAATGGTTAAAAGAATTTTATTGTCCATTTCGTCCAGACCTTTTTTATCAATATTTAAACGGTCAAGCGAATAGCGTGTAATTTCCAAATCGATAGAACCACTGCCTTTTACTTGAGCAAAATCACGTACTCTGCGAAGAAGTGCATTGGCGATACGCGGGGTACCACGACTACGTGAGGCAATTTCCAAAGCAGCTTTTTTATCAATAGGCACATTTAATATACGAGCGGAACGTTCAATAATCCCACTTAGTATCTTTGTATCGTAGTATTCAAGCAAAAATTTAATCCCAAAACGGGCACGTAAAGGACTGGTTAACAAACCCGAACGGGTAGTTGCTCCAACTAAAGTAAAAGGGTTTAGCGTAAGCTGTATTGAACGGGCACTGGGACCTTTATCAATCATAATGTCAATGGTAAAATCTTCCATTGCCGAATAAAGATATTCTTCAACTACCGGACTAAGCCGATGTATTTCATCAATAAATAAAACATCATTTTCTTCCAAATTTGTAAGCAAACCGGCTAAATCACCGGGTTTATCCAGTACCGGTCCGGAAGTTACTTTCATACTAACACCCAGTTCATTTGCAATAATGTTTGAGAGTGTGGTTTTTCCAAGTCCCGGAGGCCCGTGTAAAAGAACATGGTCGAGTGCTTCGCCACGCATTTTTGCCGCCTGAACAAAAATTTCTAAATTTTCTATTGTTTTAGCCTGCCCTTTAAAGTCGTCAAACTGCAAAGGACGTAATTTTTGTTCAAACTCTTTTTCTGAAGTGTTTATTTCGTTGTTTCTTATAAAATCGTTTTCTTCCATCCGGTTAAAAGTAGTGTCCATTCATCTACCAAATAATATCCTAATGTATTTTTTAGTTATTCAGTATATTTAACAGTACAAATTTATAAATTTAAGGCGCAACCAACAGCTTAATATTAAATTTTTACCAACAAAAAAATTTTATACTCAAAAAACACAAGTTTGACTATAAAATGTGTCTAATAAATAATCACAGCAAATCTTGAATAAATGTTTAATGACCGATAAAGAGTTGATTCAAAAAATACTTATGAACGATGAAACAAGTTTTAAAACTCTTGTTGAAAAATATCAAACAATGGTTTTGAATACTTGCTTTAGTTTCTTGCAAGATAGAGCTGATGCAGAAGACATTACGCAAGAAGTTTTTATCGAAGTTTTTTTATCATTACATAAATTTAAAAAAAATGCAAAGCTTTCTACTTGGATTTATCGGATTGCAGTAAACAAATCACTAAACTATCTACGTGATACTAGAAAAACTAGAATAATTAAACGTATAGATATGTTTTTCTCCAAAAATAAAGAAGAAAAACTGCAAATACCGGATAATAGCGATACAGAAAAGGAAGTAAACGAAGTCTATGAATATAGGTTAAAACAACTCTATCAAGCAATAGATTCTTTAAAACGTAAACAAAAAATAGCATTTACGCTTAATAAAGTTCAAAAATTATCTTATGAGCAGGTAGCAGAAATAATGGGTTTATCAATTTCAGCAGTAGAAGGATTAATTCACAGAGCAAAAATTAATGTACAGAAAGAAATTTTGAAAAATTTGAAAAAAAATCAAAAGGATTGAAAACAATTTGTGTCAAACCAATAAAAAACAAATAAAAATGTCCGGTTGTAATATATCAAATAAAAAGTTAATTGCATTGCTCAACGATGAATTGCCTACGCATAAGAAAAAAATACTTGAAAATCATATTCAAAACTGTTCTGCCTGTCAAATATTATATTCAGAACTGAAACAAACGTATTACATAATAGAAGAAAACAGAGTTTTAACGCCCAATCCTTTTCTTTACACACGCATAAAACAAAAACTAAATGAGGAGCTAAAAACACAATATCAAAAAAACTTAAAACCAGCATTATGGCAGGGTATTAAGCCTGTTTTGTTTTTAGCTTTGCTTATATTTATTCTATGGGGGAATATTGAACTTGTTAATTTATACACAAATAGTAATTCAACAATAATTTCAAATAATTCAACAGAATTTTTTTTAAATGATTTGGAGCAAGAAGTTATTGAGAAGTATTTATTAAAAGACTAACTAAGAATGAAAAGTATAAACCACAATATCCTAATCTGGATTATCGTGTTACTAACATTAAGTAACCTATCCATAGTTGGAACTATAATTTATAAAGTCAATTTTCAAAAAAAAGAAAATAACAGTCTGCAAGTTGAAATTCCTAATCAAAGATTAGGAAGATTTTTCAGAAAACAACTTAATTTATCGTATGAGCAACATCAAGAGTTTAGAAAATTCAGACAAAAATTTCACAGAGAAGCAAATAAAATTACTTTTAAGATGCGCCTAAAACGAAAACAAATGCTTATAGAATTATCTAAAGAACAATCAGATACAGTAAAACTGCACAAACTAGCCAAAGATTTAGGAGTCTTGCATGAGCAATTGAAACATTGCACTTTTGAGTATTATTTAAACATGAAAAGTGTCTGTAATGAAAAACAAAAAGAAAAACTTTTTGAAATTTTTAAATCCATGATGAACCAAAACGGAGAATTAAATATGCCTTCAAGGATGAAAAATAATTTTTCAAAATCAAAATAATTAACTTTAAATTTAAACATTATGAATAATTTAGTAAAATCAGCTATGCTAATTTTAGCAATGCTAACAAGCTTAGACATTTCGGCACAGAGAAATCAAGGATTTGCAGGAAACTACAACCAAGCATTTTATCGTTGTAACAGTATCCCAAATTTAACAGCCGAACAGCAAACAAAAATTACCGATTTAAGAACAGCTCATTTAAAGAAAATGCAAGATTATCGAAATCAACTTGCTGAAAAATCAGTTCGTTTGCAAACTTTACGAACGGCAGAAAATGCAGATATGAAAGAAATCAATAGAATAATTGATGAAATTGGTGTTTTGCGAACAGAAATGATGAAAAGAAGAGAACAGCACTTTCAAAATGTAAGGAGCCTACTAACTAATGAGCAAAAAGTTTTTTTTGATAGCTTTAAATCGAGAGGCAGAGGAATGGGATACGGAATGGGATACGGTCGATTTAGAAATGGTATGGGTATGGGATATTGCAGAGGTAGAGCTTGGTAATTAAATTGAGAAAAGAAAATCCGGTATATTTTACCGGATTTTATATCACAATTTCAATGATTACGTGTGCAGGACGTCTTCCACCAAATGTTAGCGGTAAAACTTTATAAACACCGTTTTCCAATTTTGTACCTACCATACTAAATGCATTTTGTTCCATACTTTTCAGTATTTCTTTACCGTCTTTGTATAGAATAAATCCTTGATTGTTTCCGCTAATTTTACGGATGCTGCCTTTGGTATCAAGTTTTAATTCCTCTGCTTCTTCAAATTTTCGATTCCCCGAATAATAAACTCTGCCCGATAAAATTAAAGTTTTTCGTTGCATTAAGCTCAAACTCAAAGCTAAACCAAAAATGGTACCGGCAGCAATAAATACTTTCTTTATAAATCCCATTATTTCAATTTTTAAATGATAAACTATTTTTATGGTGTTAAGGCAATTTACGAAAAAAATAGAAGTATATCAAGTTTAAAAAAATAAAATTTATGTATAAAAAGCTGTTTTGATAAGATTTTATTATTTTTGCAGGTTCAAAATAGAACAATATGTCAAAAAAAGTTATTGATCATTTAAACGAAGCAAAAAAAACTTTGTTTTCATTTGAAATATTGCCCCCTTTAAAAGGAAAGGATATTAATTTGATTTATGAAACCATTGATCCTTTAATGGAATTTGAACCTAAGTTTTTAAATATAACCTACCACAGAGAAGAAGTTGTTTACAAAAGGCATAAGTCAGGTTTACTCGAACGAAAAACCGTACATAAACGTCCCGGAACAGTTGCGATAGCAGCAGCAGTTAAATATAAATATCAAAAAGTTAATGTGGTTCCACACATGATTTGTGGGGGGTTCACTAAAGAAGAAACCGAAAACGCACTCATTGATTTACATTTTCTTGGAATTAGGAATTTATTAATTCTAAGAGGTGATCCGTTGGCTGCCGATAAAGAGTTTGTACCTGAAAGAGACGGTCATGCACATGCTATTGATTTAATTCATCAAATCAATAATTTAAATAAAGGGGTGTATTTAGATGAAGAATTACAGAATACAACTAAAATGGATTTTTCATTTGGTGTTGCCGGTTATCCCGAAAAACATTTTGAATCGCCAAATATAGATGCCGATATTTACCATTTAAAGAAAAAAGTAGAAGCCGGTGCCGATTATATTATCACCCAAATGTTTTATGATAATAAAAAATATTTTGATTTTGTTGATTTATGCAGAAAGCACGGTATTACCGTACCTATAATTCCGGGATTAAAACCCATATCGGTAAAAAGACATTTAACAATTTTGCCGGCGACATTTAATATTGACATTCCCGAGGCATTGGCAAACGAAGTGCGTAAATGTAAAACCAATCAGGAAGTACGTCAGGTAGGAGTTGAATGGGCAATTGAACAATCAAGAGAATTGATTAAACATAATGTACCTTCGGTACATTATTATACTATGGGTAAAGCCGATAATATTTATAATATTGCCAAAGCAGTATTTTAAAAAAATCCCTGAAAGAAAAATCTTCTATCAGGGATTTTAAATAAATTTTATTTATTTTTTATTTTAGCCCAAGTATCTCTTAAACTAACCGTACGATTAAATACCAATTTATCATCTGTAGAATCTTTATCTACACAAAAATAACCCAATCTTTCAAACTGAAATCTATCTCCCGATTTTGCATTTAACAAATGTGGCTCTATGAGCGCATTCTCAATTACTTTTAATGAGTTGGGATTGATAAATTCCTTAAAGTCTTTTTCCTTATCGCCCAATGGATTTTCTGTAGTAAACAAACGGTCATATAAACGAACTTCTGACTCTATGGCATGTTTTGCCGATACCCAATGCAGCGTACCTTTTACTTTTCTGCCATCAGGCGATTTACCGCCTTTTGATGCGGGGTCATAAGTGCAATGTACTGCTGTTATATTACCTTTTTCATCTTTATCAACATGAGTACATTTAATAAAGTATGCATAACGCAAACGCACCTCGCGTCCTATTCCTAAACGGAAAAATTTTCGGGGCGGATTTTCCATAAAATCATCTTGCTCAATATATAATTCTTTGCTAAAAGGAACTTTTCGCTTCCCTCTGCTTTCATCTTCTGGGTTGTTTACTGCATCTAAAAATTCTTCTTGCTGGTCAGGGTAATTATCAATAATTACTTTCAAAGGATTAAGTACAGCCATAACCCTGTCAGCAGTTTTATTTAAATCTTCACGAATACTATATTCTAAAAGAGCAACATCTACAATACCGTCACGCTTGGCAACCCCTACCCTATCGGCAAAATTACGAATTGCTGCCGGAGTATAACCTCTACGCCTAAGTCCTGAAATAGTAGGCATTCGGGGGTCGTCCCAGCCGCTTACAATTTTTTCTTCAACTAATTGCAGTAATTTTCTTTTGCTCATTACGGTATAATTCAAGTTTAGGCGAGCAAATTCTATTTGGCGGGGACGGTAATCACCGGTTTTTAGCTGGTCGATAAACCAATCATACAAAGGGCGATGCACTTCAAACTCCAAAGTACATACCGAATGAGTTATGCCCTCAAAATAATCGGATTGCCCGTGTGCAAAATCATACATAGGATAAATACTCCATTTATTTCCGGTTCGATGATGTTCGGCTTTTTTAATACGGTATAAAATTGGGTCGCGCATGTGCATATTGGGCGATGCCATGTCAATTTTTGCACGAAGCATATATTTACCTTCATCAAAAACTCCGTTTTTCATGCCTTCAAAAAGTTTCAAACTTTCTTCAACAGGGCGATTTCTCCATGGGCTTTCTTTTCCCGGCACGGTGGGAGTTCCTCTATACTCGCGAATCTGTTCAGGACTCAATTCACAAACATAGGCTTTATCTTCTTTTATTAACTTTACAGCAAAATCATAGAGTTTATCAAAATAATCCGATGTATATTTTACATCGCCTTCCCATTGAAAGCCCAACCACTTAATGTCGTTTTTTATCGACTCCACATATTCCACATCCTCCTTTTCAGGATTGGTATCGTCAAAACGTAAATTACATTTACCGGAATATTTTTCGGCTAAGCCAAAATTTAAACAAATTGCTTGGGCATGACCTATATGTAAATACCCGTTGGGTTCCGGCGGAAAACGGGTATATATTTGCTTGTGTTTCCCTTCTTTTAAGTCTTCCTCAATAATTGCCTCGATAAAATTCAAGGATTTTTTTTCTTCGTTGTTGTCCTTCAATTCTTCTGCCATAAAATTTTGCTTAAAGTTTCTTTTAAAATATTTTACAAAAATAGTGGCTTTTCGCCAATATCAAATCATTTTTAAAAAATATAAACAGAAACGTTTAATTTTTACTAATTTTGCCGCCTAAATATTTTAACAGAAAAAGAAAATGACAGGAGTGGAAAAGAAATTGTTAAAGAACGAGTTATCTGATATTTTTTCAACATATGATGATGACATTCATTACGGTAAACTTTTTATTTCTTTATACAATGAGTTTTACAATACCTACTCGGTATATAAAAAAATTAATGTTGAACAATTTTTAATCTCATTGAAAGAAAAGTTTGCAATAACAGAAAATAATTACTTAATCAAAGAAGAAGCAGCTAAATCAAAAAAGTTAGATGAAATTGATTTTACGCAAAGCAGGTATTTTATAAAAGTAAAAGAAAAACTACTGATTTTTGCATCAAGCTATAAAGTAACATTCTTTTATTCAAAAGATGTTGATAAACATGAAATCGAAAAAATTGTTCAAATAATAGAGCTGACAAAAAAGCCCAAAAAACATAAAAAAAAGTTTTATATGATTGCGCGCAGTAATCATACTGAATTTGGCTTTGAATTGCGTAGTTTTAAAATCAGAGAACAAAAAGTTGACATTTCCAGCAATTATAATGATGATTTTTTAGAAGTTGACAAAACAATTAGTGAGTTTTTAAATAATAAAAATGCTAATGGCTTGGTATTGTTGCATGGGAAATACGGTACAGGAAAAACTTCTTATATCCGTAATTTGATGAGCATGCTAAACCGAATGTTCATATTTTTACCCCTGGATATGATCGATGCCATTTCGAATCCAAGTTTTTTGCCTTTTATTGCAGGTTTCAAAAATAGTATTTTGGTTTTGGAAGATTGTGAAACACTAATTAAATCGCGAGAAAACGGCAGAACAGATACCGGGCTTGTAAACTTGCTGAATTTAGGTGATGGTTTGCTTTCAGATGCACTGGCAATAAAACTAATATGTACTTTTAATGCTGATTTAAAAGATATTGACCGCGCAATATTAAGAAAAGGCAGACTAGTAGCCAGGTATGAATTTAAGCCTCTAAATACTGAAAAAGCTAAAGCTTTAGCAAATAGTTTAGGTGTGAAAAATAATATAAATAAAGATTTAACTTTAGCAGAAATCTACAATTTGGAAAAACACGATTATAGTAAAGTAAATGATAATAAAAAAATTGGCTTCTAGTAAACCAAGGCAATACTGTTTTAAAATTTTTCGGGTAATATAAAACTATCCGCTTTTTTATGTTTGTATAAATATTTTATTATATTTATACCGATAAAAGCATTTTTCGCTATCGCATAAAAAAAAATTATATTTTAAGTATGTGATTTTGATTGATTGTAAATAATTTATGGTTTAAAACCGAATAATTAATGAGAATTCTGATTGTAGATGATGAGCCGATTAACGTACTTTTGCTTGAGAGTTTGTTAAAAAGCAAATATGATACAGACTCGGCAGAGAACGGTTTGGAAGCTTACAAAAAAATAACGGAAAATCCACCCGACATAGTACTTTTGGATGTACTCATGCCTTATATGGACGGTTTTGAAACGCTCGAAAAAATAAAAAAGAATAAAAACCTTTCAAACATCATCGTAATAATGGTAACGGCAAAAGTTGAAAAAGATGATGTGAAAAAAGCCATGCAATTAGGCGCTGACAATTATATCAAAAAACCAATTGATGCCACAGAGCTTTATACAAAAATTGATATACATGCCCGCTTAAAACAAACCGAAGACCAAGTAAATGAATATCAAGTATATGCCAATATTCATGAAAGCATGATTACGGCACAACGTATCCAACAATCATTACTGCCTGATAAACAAAGTTTTTCGCGTATTTTTCCAAACTCATTTACTTTATTTAAACCTCGTGATTTAATTGGAGGAGACTTTTATTTTATTGCACAAAAATTAAATAAAAAATTTATTTGCGTTTCTGACTCAACCGGTCATGGAGTACCGGCAGCACTTATTTCAATATTGGCATATATGGGCTTAAATTATATAGTTCATAAAAACAATGTTACCAGCCCTTTGCAAGTTGCTCATAATTTGCGTGCCGAATTAATTAACCACTTAGCACGCTCAACCGATACTTACGCATCCGGTAATGGGCTTGATGCAGCATTTTGTGAATACAATGAATTAGATAACACACTTAATTTTGTAGGTGCAGGTCGTCCGATAATTATTGTACGTAAAGAAAAAAATTATTTGCTGGTAAACGGGCAAAAAGTAAATGCTTTAATGCATAAAGATGATTATCACCTGTTTTATATTCGTGGAGATTTTGTTTCATTAGATATTGAGCCGGAAATAGGTGTTTTAAATAATCATGAAATTCAGTTGGAAAATGAAGATACGGTATATTTATTCTCTGATGGAATAACGGATCAGTTTGGAGGCTCAGAAGAAAAAAAATTCTCAAAAAAGAAATTAATGAATTTGCTTTTAGAAAGTCAAAGCAAATCTTTAAAATCGCAAAAGCTTATTTTATATAAAGAATTGGAACGTTGGACTCAAAATCACGCACAAACAGATGATATTGTTATTATCGGAATAAAATTTTCTTAAGGTTTACAGTTTCCTAAGAGCCACTATTTAATACTTCCCAGTTTTTTCAAAGCAGCAGGATTAATGATTTTAATTCTTCGCCCGTTTACTTCAATATATTTATCAGCCTTAAACTCTGATAATAAACGTATTACTGATTCAGTAGCGGTACCTACTATATTTGCAATTTCCTCACGGGTTAAACTCACTTTTAAATAATTATCTTCATCTAAAGAAAAAGTATCCATAAGCAAAATAAGAACTTCTGCAAGTCGTTCTCGAACGGTTTTTTGAGCAATATTTAATATAAATTTATTAGCTTCTCCCAGCTCTTTTAAAGACAACCTCATCACTTGCATTGAAAAATCATTGTTTTCGTGTATCAAACGCATAAACAAGCCTGCCGGAACAAAACATAAAACAGAATCTTCAATTGCTTTTGCCGTTGTGCAAGCAAGTTCTTGACTTAAAATAGACCGATAACCAATAATATCCCCTTTTTGGGCAAATTTAACAATCTGCTCCCGCCCGTCAATTCCTGTTTTATATAATTTTATAATTCCTTTATTGACACAATATATACCGGCTATTCTATTTCGCTCTTGATAAATAATATTCCCACGCTTATAAAAATTACAGCCCTTCTCAAAGTTTAATATATCCAGTTCGTTATCAGTTAACGAATTAAAAATAGAATTAAACGAAAAACAATCGCCACATACCGGTAAATTATCCAAGTCTTGCATTTTTTAATTGTTGTAGGTACAAAAATCAATTTTTTTTGCAATATACAATATTAAAGTATATTTGTAAAAATAAAAAACTCTATTTTATCATAAATTTAAAATAATAATTTAAAGAAAGAAATATGAAAAGTTCAATTACAGCTACATGGAAAGATAAGATGGCTTTTGAAGTGGAAGTTGCCGGTCATAAAATAATGATTGATGCACATGAAAATGTTGGAGGAGAAAACAGAGGTCCACAACCTAAACCTTTTATGCTGGTTGCACTTGGCGGATGCACAGCAATGGACGTAATATCTATTTTAAAAAAGATGCGTGTTGAATTGGATGATTTTAAGGTACGGGTTGAAGGCGATATAACCGAAGAACACCCCAAGCATTTTTATAAAATGAAAGTTATTTATGAGTTTACCGGTAAAAATTTACCTGTGGATAAATTAAAAAAAGCAGTTAGCCTTTCGGAAGATAGATATTGTGGGGTTAGTGCCAGCTACCGTAAAGCTATGGAGCTAAGTTCAGAAATTATTGTTCATGAATCATAAAATAAAAGGATAGTTGGAATTTAATAAATTCCAATTATCCTACCTTTTTTAAAACAATTTAGTTTTTATATGTAAGTTATTAATTATGAATATGTAAACTGTTTAAATTTGCATTATAATCAGCAACATACTCAATTAAAGGCAATCCCGAAGGTCCCTTGGTAACCATACCGTTAAGCATCAAAGAGTACTCCGAACCACAAACTGTATCTACCGCCGAAATTCCACTGGCATCAATAACCACCCTACCCCAAGCAGCATCAGGGTCATAAGTACAAGTAGCATCATAAGCCAAAAACTTACTAATATCAACATGAGTAACAATAATACCTTTATTTCCAACTCCCGGAATAAAAACAGATGCTCCTACCGGATTAAGTCCAACATAAACAGGATCGTCCAATTGTATCGTAAAATTAACATAAACTTCCGGTATGGGTGATTGATTATCACACTTGGAAAAAATAGCCAATAAAATAGCGAAAAATGCTATTGAAAAAGGGGCGGATTCAGTAATGTTTATTGCTCATAAGCCATTTGATTTTAAAAAATTATTTCAAGAAATAGATCTTGTTAACAAGCATCTGGTCTTAAAAATTCATTTTTTAGACGAAGCTTTTTTAATTCAACTAATTCAATTTGTAAAAGATAAAAATGTCGATTTATTTATTGATATTATCGGAAATTTAGTTCGTTCCGGAAATTGGTTTTTTTCAGAAGAAAAAGATGTAGAAATTATTAAAAAACTGCTTCACGAAAGTGAAAATAAATTAAATATTATAGGTGTAGATGCTGCGATATATCAAAATTCGGGTGCCAATAATGTGCAACAAATCAGCTATGCACTTAGTCATTTTATGGCTTATCTAGATAAAAACATACAGCCTAAAAAAATCTTATTTAATTTTGCAATAGGTTCAAATTACTTTTTTGAAATTGCTAAAATAAGAGCTTTTCGTTATTTATTTACATTAATTTCTCGTGAAATGGATCTGGATATTGCTTTAAAAATAAGTACAATTCCTTCAAAAAGAAATAAAACTATCTACGATTATAATGTCAATTTATTGCGCACAACTACCGAACAAATGAGTGCATTGCTAGCCGGAAGTGAATATGTTTGTACCTTGCCGTATGATGCAATTTATCACAAATCAAATGATTTTGGAGAGCGAATTGCAAGAAATCAATTGTTAATATTAAAACAAGAAAGTTATTTTAAAGATGCTTATAAATTAGCTGATGGTGCTTATTATATTGAAAATATTACACTTCAATTAGTAGAAAAAGCACTCGTGTTATTAAAAGATATCGATAAAAATAACGGATTTTTAGCACAATTAAAAAAAGGCACAATTCAACGTAAAATAGAAGAATCTGCATCCAAAGAGCAAAAACAATTTGATGCAGGAAATTTGGTTTTGTTAGGAACAAATAAATACCCAAACGAAAAGGATAAAATGAAAACGGATTTAGAGTTATTTCCATTTGTAAAATACCAGCCACGAAAAACAGTAATCAAGCCTATAATAGAAAAACGTCTTTCCGAACAAATTGAAAAACAACGCCTAGAAAACGAATCGTAAGATTAACATTTCTTTTTTTTTATTAAAAATACCAAGTTACTAAATTTTTATCCAATCAAGTTACGTTAATTATTTAAAAATAGTTCTTAAATTCCTTTAATATCTGTAATTTTGCAGTTCAATAATCCGTAAATGATGAGTAACGAAAATAAAGAAGTACAAATCGATGCATTAGGCGATGATCATATCGCAACTTCTGCAAAAACACCTTTGCGTAAAGATGCATTTGATTTATCTGATAAAGAAAAAATTGAAGCGATTGAAAAAGATATCTACCATGTTATGGAGACCTTAGGCTTAGACTTAACCGATGATAGTTTAAAAGGAACACCTAAAAGAGTAGCTAAGGCATTTGTAAAAGAAATATTTGCAGGTTTAAATCCTAAAAATAAACCAAAACTGTCCACTTTTGATAACAATTATAAATATGGTGAAATGTTGGTGGAAAAAAACATAACCGTTTATTCTACTTGTGAACACCATCTTTTGCCAATTGTAGGGAGAGCACATGTAGCTTATATATCCAGCGGAAAAGTAATTGGTTTGTCCAAAATTAACCGAATTGTTGATTATTATGCAAAAAGACCGCAAGTGCAAGAGCGAATAACCATGCAGATTGTACAAGAATTACAAAAAGCAATGGATACACAAGATGTGGCATGTGTTATTGATGCCAAGCATTTATGTGTTAATTCGCGTGGTATTCGCGATATAGCAAGTAGTACCGTTACAGCCGAATTTGGTGGTAAATTTAAAAATGAAGCGATTAAACAAGAATTTTTACGCTACATTCAATTACAAACAGAATTTGAATAACCTTTTTATAAAAAGTAAAATGGATAAATCTTTATTTAACAACACACAAACTGCATTTGCAATAAAGACTGATACCGAGTTAGAACGTGCTTATTTTTTGTTTAAAATGATACAATCCGAGCCATTAGTCAGGATAGGAACAGCAGTTACAAAATTTGCTTTAAAAGCACATATGCCTGTTGAGCATTTAATTCGTGCTTCGGTTTTTGATCATTTTTGCGGAGGTGTTACCGAAGAGGATTGTATGCCTGTAATTGATAAAATGTATCAAAAGAAATTTAAACGAGGGGTTTTAGTAGAATTAACTGAAAATAGTATTATACACGAACCTGAAGACTTAATTGATATACTTAATAAATATGTGATAGGTCAGAATAGTGTTAAAAGAGCCTTAGCTGTTACAATATGTAATCACTTAAGGGTTATAAAGTATAATTCTCAGATAAAGAAATTAGATAGGTTGAAAAACTCAAACCTACTTATTGCTGGTCCTTCAGGATCTGGTAAAACTCATATGATTAATGTTATAGCTAATAATTTAAACATACCTAGCGTTGTAATAGACGCTACAGAACTATCTTCGGCCGGATATGTAGGTAGGGATGTCGAAACAATATTAACAGAGTTGTATATTAAATCAGGTAATG